>PMCM01000215.1 GCA_003154155.1 Ignavibacteriota bacterium
ATGGCGGCTTCCACTCAGTGTTAATAACGTGGATCCAGGATGGTTGCATTCTCCAGAGACGTTTAGTCTTACGCAGAACTTCCCCAATCCGTTCAACCCGTCGACGATGATCAACTATCAACTACCAACAATCAACCACGTAACGCTGAAGGTGTGTGATATTCTCGGTCGGGAAGTCGCAACACTCGTGAACGAAGTGAAGGGGCCAGGAGTGTATAGTGTGCAATGGAATGCATCCGGTGTTGCGAGCGGCGTGTACTTCTACAGGATCGAAGCGGGATCGTTCGTGGAGACGCGCAAGTTGCTTTTGTTGAGGTGAGTTCCGATCATACGTCGTATCCCCAAGGCTCAGGATCGCCCCTGGGCCTTTTTTGTCTCAGGAAAGATGGATGTCGTCCAATAACTTCCATCCGTTGACAATGCCGAAAACCCGCCTTACCTTACACTGTCATCGGGGGGGGAGACATAGGTGATGAGCTGAGGGCCTCTCGATGATTGGAGAGGCTTTGTTGTCTCATGCGCATCGTGGAAGCGGTGGTTCCGGTGGATGCTCCCCGTGCAGCTGTTTTTCTTTATTTTTGCGCTCTTGCTCCTGATGCCACCGTTTCTGTTTCACTATCACTAAACCGCAGTTTTCCCCAACACTCCCGCAAGGAGGCGCTATGAAACGATTCTTTGTTACCGCGGCGGTTGTTCTTGCGTTGCTTGCGTGCGAATGCGCGCACGCCCAGGTCTATGGCCAGGGCAAAGGTCTCGGCTACCAGCTGAGCGTCTACGGACGCGTCCGCATTTATACGCCCGACACAACCTCGGCCAAGATCACCCAGCTGAACCGGGCGTCCATTCTTCTGGCCCTGAGCAAGACGAACGTGGGCGACTACACGGAGGATGCCCAATCCGTGTCCGGACCAAGTATTACTGCCGGCGGTCCCAATCCGCGCGTCGGGACGGTCCTCTTCGATAATTCGTATAGCTCCCAGCAACCCAAAGTCAAGGTTCGCTTGGCGACCTACACCTGGGCGGCCGACCCATTTGTGATCGCCCGGTATACCGTCATCAATGACACGACGATCAGCTATCCCCTCTACTTGGGGATCGCCGTGTCGCCCGAACCCGGTGGGGCGTACGGCGGAGAGACAGTGACCTATGACCCCACGAAGAAAGTCGCGTATTTCTTCGTCTCGGGGTCTGCCATGTATATGGGACTCAAGATCGTGGGTGGATCTCCCTACTCGTTTCACGTGCTCGATTACGGCGTCTATTCTCCGGCTGATCCAAGCTCGGATGCCGCCGTGGATTCCACCCGTTACAATATGACTGCCCTTCCCGGATTCGATAACTCGCTTACGGTCGGAACGAACGGGTCGATCTACAACTTGAATGTCGGCAGCAGGACAATCGCCGTCGGAGACTCCTCAACGTTTACCGTCGCGTACGTGTACGGCACATCGGTGAATGCCATGCTGGCAGCGGCGGATTCCGCCGACGCTCGCTACGCCAAAGTGTTCACGTCGGTCGAGCAAACCTCTCCGGCCGTTCCGCAGAACACGTCACTCCTGCAGAACTACCCGAACCCGTTCAACCCCACGACCACAATCACATTTGGGCTTCCACAGCGAGCGAGAGTTCAGCTGACGGTGTTCAACACATTGGGCGAACAGGTGGCGGAACTGACAAACGGTGAACTGGAAGCGGGCTACCACACCGTGCGTTTCGATGCATCGATGCTCTCCAGCGGCGTGTACTTCTATCGTCTGCGAGCAGGTACATTTGTAGAGACCAAGCGACTTCTTTTGCTTCGCTGACCGAAATCTTTCATTCATGTAAACAAACGGCCCGGCAATCATCACCGGGCCCTATCTTGCTGCAGCTCAACCGTGTCCTGCAGGACATGAATGAGCTCTCCAACAGTATCAGGACGATGTGTGATCCAAGGGCACAGTGTAATGGGCTGTATTGGGAGCAAAAAAGGGCTGGGAACCGAGGTGGAGAAGGGGTGAAAACAACTTTTGCATAGGGAAAAATGCTGCATGCCGGCTTCAGATCCCCGGCGACTCCAATCGTGTAGGAAAATTCCTACAAACAATCTTCCGATTTTCCTACAGAGGTTTCAGCATAATTCCATTGACATCCGATGATCCCAAAAGTATATTCCTGCCAGTTTTCTAAGGTCGAATGCGGCGGTCGGGATACCTGCGTCAGACTTGGTAGCGCACCTGTACTTTGTCTCCATCTGCACTCCCTCTTCTGCTGTGGGTCTCATCTTCCGCATTCAATAAGTGTGGCTCGCTGTGGTAGTCAGTGCGCTGCCGAGTGTTCCGTCCTTCATTCTACCCGACGATTCCTAGCCCAGGTTCGACACAATTCGACTTAAGCTGGCGATTCCAAGCTGTACAGGGAAAGAAGGTTAAGATGTTCGTCCGGAGGAGATAATGTCCTTCACTGAGACGGGCCCAGTCGCTGTACGTATCGTGGATCGTCCAGGAGACATGAGTCCGGCCATCACGTCTTTTCTTACATGGATATCAAAAGTGGAGAGGCCCGGTTGAAGCGTTCGAGCAAGCGTCCGATGCGGCGCTCGATTCTGATGTTTTGATTTGTCAGGAGTATCTTGGAACTACTCACACCCATATCCCTTTTGCCCCAGCCGTCGCATTGGACCATAATCTGCCGCTGCCCGGTCAGAAATTGCACCGCAATGTCGATTCGGGGAATGACCTACACATCAATGGGAGTCAAGAATGAAAAAGCTGCTACTCTTGATGCTCTGGAGCGCCACCGTCTTCGCAATTCCGGCAAAACGCACGCCAACCATCGTGGTCCAGCCCGACGGGACGAGATTCAGCATCGTGGGCTTTGGCGACGAGCGGTACAACTATGCGGAAACCATGGACGGTTACGTCGTCGTTCAGGGGAGTGACTCCTACTGGTACTATGCCACACTGAGCGCTGAAGGAAGGTTTGTTACCAGTACGTTCAAAGTTGGCACAAGCGGAAAAGTCGGCCAGAATCAAGCGTTGATGAGTATTCCAAAACATCTGGTGGAATCACAGCAGGTAATAGCCGAGAGAAGGCAGGCGCATCGGGTGGAGCAGAACATCGATGCAAGCTCCCCATCCCGACGCACGCCGGGACTTGGAAAAACCGAGACAACGGTAAAACATGTCCTCATCCTATGCGTGAAATTCTCAGATCTCGCTTCGACCGAAACAGGCGCCAGCTTCCAAGATATGGTGAATGATGACAACTGGAAAAGCGGCGTCGGCGGGATGAGCAAGTACTATAAAGAGGTGTCATACAATGCGATTTCACTCCAGGCGGACTATAAAGACTGGATCACAGCGGCCCAGCCATCTTCCTATTATGCGTATAGCAATCCTAACTATAGTACGCATGTGCAGGAGCTTATAAGCCAGTGTATTGACGCAGCGGAAGCAAGCGGAGTCGATTTCTCGCTCTACGATAATGATGGCGATGGCACTGTCGATGGACTGTTTGTCATTCATGCCGGAAAAGGTGCGGAAGAAGGAAACCAGACCCAGTATATTTGGTCTCATCAAAGTTCACTGGGTTCAACATATGCGAGAACGTACGATGGGAAAGTGGTGTCCAAGTATATCATCATGCCGGAGAAATTTGGATCAAACCATGTCGATATCGGAGTGTTTTGCCACGAGTACGGTCACATGCTCGGGTTGCCGGATCTCTATGATACGAATGGCTCCACAAATGGCAGCTCTGAAGGTGTAGGCAACTGGTGTCTGATGGCTGACGGCAGTTGGGGGGGAGACGGTTCTACCCCCGAAAGGCCTGCACATATGTCCGCATTCTGCAAGGAACTTCTGGGATACACGCCTGCAACGGTCGTCGCCACAAGTCAGGCATTGAGCCTTCCCCAGGCCGAAACAAATTCCTTTTCCTACAAAATATGGATGGATCAATTTCGGTCTGATGAGTATATGCTCATCGAGAACAGACAGAAAACCGGATTCGATCTCAATTTGCCCAGTTCGGGGCTTTTGATTTACCATATCGACAAGAACCTTGCCGATATCTGGGCGGCATCGAACAGCATCAATGTTACAACGAACCATCTGGGCGTGAAGGTCTACGAAGCCGATGGGTTGGAACAGATGGCCGGCGGGATCAACAGGGGCAATGCCGGAGATCCGTATCCCGGTTCATCCGGCAACACATCGTTGACTGCAAGCACAACACCCAACACGGCGTTGTGGAATTCAGTGTCAAGCGGCGTGGAAATAACAAGCATATCCGCATCCTCAGCCACCATGACGGCGACGGCGACAGTGCCGGCATACAATGGCTACAATTTTCAGTACTACAGGAATCTGGGCGGGTATGGTTACGGGAATTCATCAACCACTTATGGCTACGGCATGGTCAAGTGCATTCCTGCCACCGACGGCAAACTTGTAGGTCTGAGAGTGTTCAGCTATGCAAACAGGTACACCTCGGTGACGGCAGCTGCGTTCACCAGTTTCAGTGGGAATACGCTTTCGTCTCAGGTGGGGAGTTCCGTCAGCGCCGCTTCGGCGGGCGTCGACAACTTCATCCAGTTGAACTTCTCGCCTGCGATCGATGTCGCGCAGAACATACCCATCTACGTCAGAGTGTATTTCCAGAGGCTGTCTGGTGGATTTGCTGTTCCAATCGATATTACCCCTCCTGCGACCGGCAATTCCTACTATTCCAGCGAAGGCACGACATTCAGCAACCTGTCCCTATATGATCTTGCCGTGCGCGTTGTGTTCCGCGACAATTCAGGGCTACCTGTTCAGCTGACCTCGTTCACTGCAAATGCCCAGGGCGCCGGAGTGACTCTTCGCTGGCAAACAGCATCCGAGATAGACAATTGTGGTTTTGAGGTGGAGAAAGCTGCAGGGCAGGCGCAAGAGTTGTTCACTGCAATTCCGGGTAGCTTCATTCCGGGACAAGGGACAACACTGGTCCCTCACACGTACACGTTTGTCGACAGCACGGCCACATCGGGCAAATGGGCCTACAGACTAAAGCAAATCGATCGAGATGGCAGCGTCCATCTATCTGACCCTGTCCTGGTCGACCTGACGGCAACAAGCGTAACCGGCGGGAAATATGTGCCAACCGCATATACATTGGAACAGAACTACCCCAACCCCTTCAA
>PMCM01000210.1 GCA_003154155.1 Ignavibacteriota bacterium
ACCAAATCCTTGATCGAAATCTCAAATCCGACACCAATGTTCACCGGCTCGGGCTCATCAAAGTGCTCCGTTGCAAGCGCAATTCCCTCCGCCGCATCTTCCACAAAAATAAACTCTCGCGTGGCACTCCCGTCGCCCCAAACCTCAATTTGCGACTTCCCGCCATCACGCGCATCAATGCACTTCTTTATCAACGCGGGAATCACATGGGAAGTTGCCGGGTCGAAATTGTCCCCCGGACCGTAGAGATTCACGGGCAAAAGGTAGATCCCCTTCATCCCGTACTGCTGCCGGTATGCCTGCAANNGTAAGCCTGGCACTGCACCAGCAACACCTTCTTCGCGATCCCGTACGGCGCATTCGTCTCCTCCGGATACCCGTCATACAAATGCTCTTCCTTGAAGGGAACAGGCGTGTGCTTCGGATAGGCACAGATCGTTCCGATAATAACCATTTTCTTCACACCCACCTGCCGCCCTATCTCAATAAGCTGAATCCCCATGATGGCGTTCTCATAAAAAAACCGTCCGGGATTGTCCTTGTTGGCACCAATCCCGCCCACAACAGCCGCGAGATGGATCACTACATCCGGCGCGCTGTCGGTGTACATCCGGCGGATGTCTCCCTCATTGCGCAAGTCNNAGAAATCCGGCGCCGCCGGTGACTGTAATGCGGATGGACGGATCGAGAGTTGATTGCATGGTTACCTGAAACTTAGGATACTGTGGGTTCGTTGCTGCATCCTGACTCGTACCGTTCCAACTGAACCTTTGGACACTCAGGGACTCCCTTCCATGGCTGGAACGGGCCCGCACGCCGGTCGCTCACTGAACAATAAACTTCGCGTTCCTGTGCCTTTCACCGTTCGGATCGCTCAGGAGGCCGCTTTGAATCGCCTCTGCGAGCTCCCTGATCCCGTCTTCCACCGTGTACTTGGTGGTATAACCGAGCTGCGATGTGATCTTGTCAAACGACACCCGGATGTCGCGCATGTCACCGCCAAAAGTCAGATCCTTGTACAAAATTTCCAGGCCCGGGACGTACTTCTGTACCAACCGGATGATCTCTTCTTTCGAATAGTTCCCCGCGTTGGATCCCACATTGAAAATCTGGTTGCGCACCTTCGATTCATCCACCTCCAGCACCAGCATGACCGCACGAACAACGTCGCGAATGTAAACGAACGAACGATTGTAGTTCTTCTGGTAGATGATCAGCTTCCGCTTCTCGATCGCCTCCAGGGTAAACTGATTGATGATGAGGTCAAACCTGGTCCGGGGCGAAAGTCCGAACAACGTGGCAAACCGGAAGATGATGGGCGCACATCGCGACACTGCCCCCCGCTCCCGCAGAAATTGCTCTGAAGCGATCTTTGTTTCAGCGTAGAGCGACTGCGGATTCAACGGCGACTCTTCGGTCACCGCCTCGCCGTCAGGCGCAATGCCGTAGTTGCTGTACGTGGACGAGAATACCATGCGCTGAACGCCATGTTCTTCAGCAAGACCGAACACATTCTTCGTCCCGTCAACATTGAATTGCCAGGCAACCTGATGCCCTACCTGCTGGCACGCGGGAAAACCCACGATGGCGGCAAGGTGAACGACGGCATCCACATCCTTGAATGCCGGACGGATGGCAACAGGATCACAGACGTTCGCCTTCAGAAAGCGGAAATTCGGATGCATCATATACCCCATCAGCGAATCGCCGCCGAACAAGAGGTCATCGATGACGGTAACACGGTATCCATGGTGCAGCAACGTGCCGGAAAGCATACTCCCGATGTATCCGGCTCCGCCGGTGATGAGGATGTGAGACATTGCCATGTACGTTAAAACCCTCTTTTCTTGATTTTGTCGTAGTCTGCCTTCATCATGAGACTCACAAGTCCCGAAAACGTGGTGCGGGGGACCCACCCGAGCTGCGTACGGGCTTTGGTTGCGTCGCCGATAAGGAGCTCTACCTCCGTCGGCCTGTAGTACCTGGGATCAACTTCCACAACTACCGCGCCGGTCGATTTCAGCACCCCCTGCTCCGATTCGGCCTCCCCCGTCCATTCGAGCGGCATCTCCAGCTCGCCAAACGCACGGTCGACAAATTCACGAACGGTGTGCGTCTCGCCCGTCGCCAGCACAAAATCACCGGGCGACGATTGCTGCAGCATCCGCCACATCCCTTCAACATATTCCGGCGCGAATCCCCAGTCGCGCTGCGAACTCAGGTTGCCCAGAACGAGTTTCTTCTGCATCCCCAGCTTGATCCGGGCTGCACCAATGGTGATCTTCCTCGTGACAAACGTCTCGCCCCGCCGCGGCGACTCGTGGTTGAAAAGAATCCCGTTGCATGCATACAACCCGTATGCTTCCCGGTAGTTCACAATGATCCAGTACCCGTACAGTTTTGCCACACCGTAAGGGCTCCGGGGATAAAACGGCGTCTTCTCTGTCTGCGGCACTTCCTGTACCTTGCCGTACAGCTCGCTGGTGGACGCCTGATAAAACCGCGTCTTGAGCTCCGTTTCACGGATCGCGTCCAGAAACCTGAGTGTTCCTACCGCGTCAACTTCGGCAGTGTACTCGGGCAGTTCGAACGACACCTTGACGTGGCTCTGCGCCGCTAGATTGTAGATCTCCTCCGGCGCGATCTTCTCGAGCAGCCGGTTCAAATTGCTGGTGTCGGTCAGATCTCCGTAATGCAGGAACAGGCGTTTCCCGGAAATGGCCGGATCATTGTAGAGATGATCGATGCGGCCGGTGTTGAATGAACTGCTGCGGCGGATGATGCCGTGGACTTCGTAACCTTTTTCGAGAAGCAGTTCGGCCAGGTAAGAGCCGTCCTGCCCGGTGATGCCTGTGATGAGGGCACGGGTCATGGATTCAGGTCCAGACTATGGATGAGGCTGAGTTGAACGTGAAATTCCGCCGCTCGATGCTGCCGGGAATGGCGCGGGCCATTCTTACCTCCGCTCCTTGAGCAGCGCGAGATCGGATTGGACCATCTCTTCCACAATCTCCGTAAAGCCGCGCACATGCTTCCATCCTAACACGCGCCGGGCTTTCCCGCTATCCCCCTTCAACACCTCGACTTCCGCCGGGCGGAAAAACCGCTGGTCGATCACCACGTATTCGCGATAATCCTTCTGCACGCTCCGGAATGCTGCATCGCAAAATTCACGTACCGAATGGGTCTCGCCGGTTGCAATGACGAAATCGTCGGGCTTGTCCTGCTGCAGCATCAGCCACATGGCGGGGACGTACTCGGCTGCATGACCCCAGTCGCGCTGCGCGTCGAGGTTTCCCAGCCGCAGATCGTTGGCAAGCCCCAGCGCAATGCGCGCCACATTGTAGGTGATCTTGCGCGTCACGAATTCGAAGCCGCGCCGCGGCGACTCATGGTTGAACAGAATGCCGCTGCTGGCAAACATGCCGTAACTTTCGCGATAGCTGCGCGTCAAATCAAATCCGGCAACCTTGGAAATCCCGTATGACGACCGCGGGTGAAAAGAAGTCTTCTCGTCCTGTGGAACCTGCTCCACCTTGCCGAACATTTCGCTAGACCCGGCGAAGTAGAACCGGCATTCCGGTCGGGCATCCCGCAGCGAAGTCAACAGGAAATGAGTGCCGTTGATATTCGTGTTCAGCGTCGAGAATTCATCTTCAAAGGAATAGCTGACAAAACTCTGGGCGGCCAGATGGTAACACTCGTCGGGCTTGACGTTCACGATTGTCCGGTAAATGCTGGGGAAGCTTTCGAGAGAACCGGCATGCAATTGGACGTCCTGGAGCAGGTGCTTGATCCGCCACATCCGGTGCGCGGGATCTTCCAGCGCAACCCTGCGGACAATGCCGTGCACTTCGTATCCTTTACCCAGGAGGAACTCCGCAAGATAGGAGCCGTCCTGGCC
>PMCM01000100.1 GCA_003154155.1 Ignavibacteriota bacterium
TCCCAGAACCGGCCGACCAGCAACAGGGTCCCCGCTGCCGCGGCCGTGATGCCGAAGACGTCGGTGTAAAAACCCAGTTGAAAAATCAGCATGGTTTGGAAAACGAAATTGGCCGCCGCATCGCCGAAGCCGTAGCCGATTTTTTCCCCGACCGGGAGTTTGGAAGTGCGTGGTTCCACCTGGGACTCCTTCAACGGTGTACGTCAGTCAGTTACGCGCAAGAGCGTCTTTGTCAGATCTTCATCCCGCGAGGAATTGCCGACCATGATNNTCAGGGAGATCTTCCGGAAACCCCGCAGCTCTTTCACGGGCCGTGTGACGGAGCTGACCAGGTCCCTGATGTAGAGCTGCACAACTTCAGCTCCCGCGCGCGCACCCGTGTTCTTGACGTCCACGAAGACACGGACCGGTTCATTGGCGCGGATAATCTGCTTTTCCAGCTTAAGGTTGCTGAAGACGAACGTTGTGTAGCTCAGCCCGAACCCGAAGGGGTACAGGGCCGATACGTCATCCGCCAAATATCCACGGCGGGCAGACGGCTTGTAATTGTAATAGCAGGGAATGTGCCCCGCCGAGCGCGGGAAGGAGATCGGCAGCTTGCCGCCCGGATTCACATCGCCGAACAGGACATTCGCCACCGCCCGCCCCGATTCCTGCCCGAGATACCAGCATTCGAGAATGGCAGGCACGCTTCCGTGCAGCCGGCCAATGGAATTGGGACGGCCGTTAAACAGGACGGCGATCACGGGTTTGCCCGTCGCGACGATCGCCTGCACAAGCTCATCCTGCAATCCGAATAGATCCAGGTTCGCCCGGTCTCCCATGTGTGTCCTGTTCCAGGCCTCCCGCGAGGTCTGCTCGTTTCCACCCAGCACCAGCACCACAACATCCGACTTCCGGGCCGTCGTAACGGCCTCAGCGATGGCGGCACGATCTTCGGCGGGATTGGAGAACGTGACCGCGTCCTCATCCCACGATCCGCCACGTGTGATCTTGCATCCTTCGCTGTACAGCACGTTCATGTCCCGGCCTGCTTTTTCCTGTATCCCCTGCAGGACGGTCGCATAGAACTTCGGCTTGCCGCTATAGCCGCCCAAAACCCGGCGATCCGCATTCGGACCGATAACGGCCAGTGTGCCGATGGTGTTCAGGTTCAAGGGGAGCACTCCCCCCTCGTTCTTCAAGAGCGTGATCGTCTCGTGGGCGGCGCGCAGCGCGAGCGGCCTCTCCCGTTCGAGCCGCGCATCATTGTCCACCAGCTCCGGATCGACATACGGATCGTCAAATAATCCGAGCTGGAATTTTTGTTTTAGCAGGGCAGCCACCAGTGCGTCGAGGGTGCTTTCCGCTATCTTTCCGGAACGGACAAGGGCCACGAGATGCGGGTAGCAGTCCGGGTCGGGCAATTCGATGTTGACGCCCGCCTCAACCGACAATCGCGCGGCATCCTGCTTGTCCTTTGCCACGGCATGACTTGTCGCCTCCGGACGAGCATGCAGTTCGGTGATGGCATAATAATCGGACACTACTGTTCCCTCGAATCCCCATTCTCCCCGCAGGACATCGCGCAGCAGCCAGGAATTGGCGTGCGACGGGACGCCGTCGATTTCGTTATAGGACGCCATGACGCTGAGGGCGTGGGCCTTCTCAAGGACTTCACGGAATGTGTAGAGAAACGTGTCGCGCAAAAGACGTTCGGAGATATTGACGGGCGCGCAGTTCATGCCGGATTCCGGTTGTCCATGCGCGGCAAAGTGCTTGAGCGTGGCGATCACGCGTTTCTTGTCTTTGAAGGTCGCGTCCCCCTGAAACCCGAGCACTGCGGCGATCCCCATCTGGGCAACGAGGTACGGGTCTTCGCCGAAGGTTTCCTCGACGCGACCCCAGCGCGGATCGCGCGCCACATCCACCACCGGCGTCAGCGCATGATGGGCGCCGCGCGCACGCGTATCTTCTGCGATTGCCGTATAGATTTCTTCAATCAGTGCCGTATCGAAAGTGGAAGCAAGACCGATGGGCTGCGGATAACTTGTGGCATCCCGCGCAACAAGGCCGTGGAGACACTCTTCGTGAAAGATCACCGGAATGCCGAGCCGCGTCTTCTCCACAAAATGTTTTTGCAGCCGGTTCGCCAAAACCGCCATGTCGCGGGGCGACTGGCCACCGGCGGTGTCGCTCAATCGCGCGATCTGCCCGACCCCGTGAGCGTAACGTTGCGCCAGGCGTTCAAAACTCAACGAGCCCTGATCATCGAAGAGGAGTGTCTTCTTCTCCCCCCAAACACAGAGCATCTGCGCAACCTTCTCCTCCAGCGTCATCCGATGCAACAGGTCGGCTACACGTTCGTCCACATGCAGCTGCGGCTTCCTGTAGTCGGGCACCACTCCCTGGTCGAGCTGATCGAGCCGTGAGGGTCGCTCTTTCATAACGAGGTCCGTAGAAAATGTCATGGATCTAAGACATCAGGCGTCAACCTCGGAGTGAGAGCAGGAGGTTGACGAGGGAACCGTCTGGAGTTTGATTTGAATGGTTTAATCTGACTTGAACCGTTTCAATTATATAAACACGAATCCCAAAAAGCAAGAAAAAACTTCACGTCTTGGCATTTTTTTGCACTTTAAACCAGGGGACACTAGATGGGATGTTCAACAAACATGTGCTGGAATGCGGGTTTGTTTGTGCGAGTCAAAGCCAGACAAGAAATGACAGCCACGCGGGACATCGTGATACTCCGGCCCATGATACTCCGCGCCCCCCGACTCCATGTTCTTTGCAATAACGGTCGCCGTACACAAGGAGAGACGAATGAGCCCCTATGGAATGACTGAGCCTCTCCGGAACAACTCGCCAAGACAGCAATGAGAGTACATGATGCGGTTGTACCGGAAAATTCCCATAAACGACAGAGCTACTTCATCATGCCTCCAGGCGCTACGGCAATAGCGCCTTCATGAGGTGTGCCCCGTGACCGAAATAGATCGAACTGTCATCAATGGCAAACGCCCAACGAGAGCCAAGAGGCGTTCCGCAGAAATGACTCATGAGGCCCGAGACCGGATCTACAGCGAGGAAACCCTCTTCTCCCCCCACAATCGCCCGATCACGCGCTACGAGAACGCGCGCACACGGAAATGGCAACGACACCCTCCGCCTGATAGTATAACGGCCGGGCGCCTGAACATCCATCAGCAGCAATGTTGTCGAGTCTGCTATCACAATCACGCAGGCTGAATCGCCCCCCCACCTGCACGCGTCGATGCTCCTGAACGGAAGAACCGATGACGCAAACATTCTGTTATTCGCGCCGTCCCACCAACGCACGAGCGACTCGCTCCAAACCAACAGCCGGTGAACCCCGAGGAGGACAATCGAATGCGGGACATCCGCGAGGGGGAAAGACTCTACCGAGTTTCGGTCGGGATCGCACACCGCGATTCCTCCGCCGGCACTTCCCCACCCTGCCGGACCGACTGACCAGATCTTTCCATCCTCTGTTACGCACGTCGAAAGCGGACGATAGACCTGCTGCCCGAGAAAACCCAGGAAACGGGGATTCTTCATCGCCCCCCGCTCACACGACCATGGCTGTGCAGGGTCATACCCCACCATGGCACCGTTGGTGTAGCTGGCACAGATCAGTTCGTTCCCGCGCACGGCATAACTGAATGTCTCACCCGACCATCCGGGATGGTGGTCGCCCAGCAGCCGCGTCTCTCCCGCCGCGTGATCGTAACGGAACAGGAGCGTGCTCTGGTACGAGCCTCCATAGATGCATCCATCCGGCCCGGCACCCAGCGCGAAAACCGTGCGTTCCACCGACGGCAGAATGGGTCGGAATTCCTTCAGCACCCTGCGCCGCAATGCATCGTATTCCACTACCCGGCAGTCGGCGGTTACCTCGTACCGTAACGCAAGGGCAAGATCGGGGTCGGGAAAGAAGCGGAGGGGATCATACGAAGAGGCTGCGGGGTTGGCGCCCGGATCAAAACGCTGGATCTTCCGGCCGTCAAAACTGATGACTGCATCGGTTCCTGCCACGGGATAGAAATCCACCGCGCTCCCGTATCCGGAACTGTGAACCCACGTCGACCAGGGATATCCGCTGGAATCGTGGGGCCACGGGATCTCGCCGATGAAGCGTCCGGTCCCGGCATCAATGGCTCCCCTCCTCCCGCTTGGGAAATGCGTTGCATAGATCACGCTCCCCACTGGAATGACGTTGAAACAGAAACCGTCCTCCGTCCATGCCGAAGGCAATACCTGGGCAACATCCCGTCCGAGCTTTGGATCGTACACGAAGACTCGGGCCTTGTATCCGCATCCGAAGGCGATCCTGCCGTCGGGCAACTTCGCAACGGCGCTGACGTACCAGTTCCCTTTTTCCGCGATTGCCGGGAGCTTCTCCACGGCTTCGCTCACCATATGCACGCGGGCACGTTCGCCATTGCAGCTTCCCGCGTAGAGCCACCCTCCATCCCCTTCGCAAAGGACACGGACATGGTTCAACGAAGATCCGGGATACATGAACAAAGGCACGCCCAGTTTCCCCCAGTGGTCCGTCACAGGATCCCAACAGAGCACTTCGCCGCTCGTGGAACCGGTGTACACCCTGCCGTCGGAAGCAAAGACGATCGGGTAGGCTTCAAGGTGATTGAGGGGATGGACCCGTACTTCACCGTTGCCCAGATTCATCCCGCAGAAATAGCCGCCCGACTCCGCGGTGGTGGTCCAACAGAGGAGGTCCAGCAGGGCAGGCCCGAACGCGTGTGCAGTCTTGTAGGAGATCCGGTTCTGCACCGTGACAGGAACCCCCAGGTCAGTGGCAGGGGGCGGATCGCCGGCAACAAGAGGTGACGAAGCACCCAACAGGCAGGCGAGGAGAAGTGCTGGACATGTCACGGGATCTCCTTGGTGCGCTCGACCAGGTGGAGGAGGTTTCCTTCCGGGTCCCGGAAGAACGCAAGCTTCATCTCCGAGGTGATGACGATGGTCTCCTCGGGAACGGCCACGCCAGCTGACCGGAGACATGCGATTTCGGCCTCGATGCCGGAGACGGATAGCGCGATATGACGAAGCCCCCGGTGGACATTGTCCTCGGGGTCGGCGGGGTAGCGAGCGGGATAGATCTCCAGCATCCCGCCGCCCTGCACGCGGACGAAATACGTCCTCTGTTCTTCGAGTGCGCGCACGATCGTAAAGCCCAGGGTGGTCATGTACCAGGCCACCAGCCCTTTAGGGTCACTGGCGCAAAGGCCGACGTGTTCCATCCCGTTGATCATTGTTGACCCGCTGATAGTCTCTGTTAGTATGCCGGCAAGTCCGTCAAGAGACCTGCTTCGTCTGCATAATTCAGGAAGAACAACATCCCCCTCATCGGGTACGACATCGCGCCCTCTCCGTAGACACCAAAGTTGCCCGACTTGAGCAGCTTCATGACGAGGGGCAGGGGGAACGCGAGATACTTCGTGTCATGCGTAAAGAGATACCCGTAGTGAAACCCGCCCCAGGGCATGCTGCGATAGCCCGAGCGGTAGTCGGGGTGTGTGATGTACATGAGATCTCCGTCCGGGAACGACTGTTGCCCGAGCGTTGCGTCGGCGCATCTGAGATATATCGACCTGGCCATGGTGTCCCCGGTCATGGTCGCAAACCGACCCAGGGCTTCCATGGCGATTGCATTGTGGAGGGGTGCGGACGCCTTGTACGGACCCACCCATATGGGGAAGGAACCGTCTTCCATCTGCAGTGCGTGCAGCCCTCCAACAATTCTCCTGGCCCCGTCGAGATATCGGCTGTTGCCCGTTTCATCGTACACGACCGACAACAGGAGAAGCGGCCACCCGAGACTTCGTGCACCGTTCCACTTCGCATTATACGGAGGCAGAATCCACCCGGCGTCCATGGCTCGCAGAATATGATCCGCGACTCCCGTTGCCGCCTCAAGATAATCGGGACTGCCCGTCATGTGATAGGCTGCCAGGAGGCCCTCCGCCCATTCGTGATTCGGCGCCACACTGGATCCGCTGATGGCTTCCGATCCGTACTGCACGTGCCCGGGCCCGTGAATGCGCACCCCGCCGACTTCCGTCGGGTTGCGCGTCGAGCGATGCACGATGTCAATATCCATCATGTGCTGCGCGGCCGATTGCGCACGGATCCAGTAACGGCGTTCGCCCGTTCTGTAGAACATCAGATACGCCGCCCATGGCGTGTCGTACGCATTGTTCGCCCAGAATTCCGCCCTCTCGCCGCTCCCAGTCCCGCGGGTGTCGCCGTAGTCGATCATTCCCCTGCCGACACCGGCTTCATATGCGACGAACGCTTCCCGCAAACTCCGTTCGATGATCGGATACTTTTCGGGCTTGTAGGCCATCAGGGGGCCCACAACGCCGCTCTTCACGTAGTGGTCCGTCCACGGAATCACGGGCTCCTGCCAGCAAAACGATAACTCCTGCGAGCCCGCGCTGCGCGCAGAACCTCTGTGGAAAAAGAGGAGCATCCTATGCCGTTTCCTCCACCCCTGATGGAATCCCAACGGCGTGGTCTCCGTTGAGGGATAAAGCTCCAGCGTGATGCCGTCAGGACCGGCCCGGATTCCTTTGGGATAGTTGCTGCTCATATCCTGGATGGACACTGTGAGCCCCTTCATCGAATCCGAAGCGTCCGCCCAAAACCGCGCGCGTGCTTCGCTCTCATAACCGGTCCCGAGGATTTCGGTGGTGTCATCCCGGAAGATCTTCGCTCCGGAGAAGAGACCAACCAGGTCGTCCTTCCCGGAGTAGATGCGGAATGACCTTTCGAACTCCCAGAATTTGTCGACTTTGAAGTCGGAGGTTGTCCCCGTGAACGGCCGGCCCAGACGCAGGGGGAACACGGCACTCAGATCTTTGATGTACCCCCATTCCAGTGCTTCGTTGTTGGTGAACTCATGTTCGATCTCACACCAGGTCTTCCCGCCGTAGAAGATGACCCGCAACGAGTAGTCAAGGAACGCCTGATGCGTTTCTGAGCGATGCTTTCCGCGAAGACGGACGATGGTGCGCAACGGCCCCTGCTCTTCTATCGTCACATCCCCGGCACCCTCGAGGGAACTCTCGAAGACCTCCCCTTTTTCATTCGTGATCCGGATAGTCCCCGCCTGCCCGCGCGCGAGGAAACTCTCGCCATCAACGCTCACATTGCGAATGAGACCGTTCCCTGAAGTCGCCATCTGAAGTTCGAGAGGCCCGGTATTCACCGTGATCACGCGCGGTTGCCGGGTCACATGGATGGACACGGCTGCTTGCGCGGGCGGGAGGGGAGAATTCCACAAGACCTTCCAGAAGGCCGTCTTCTGTGCCTGCATATCGGCAAAGAAAAGAATATGAGCCCAGCGGACTGAGCCGTCCTGCCAGCTGCTGAGTGAAGTCGCCTGCACAGGGAGATTCTCCCCTGAAGGAGAAACCACTCTCAGCACACTGACGTCCTTCACTTCTCCCCGCCCGAAGGGAAGGCTGGTTTCAACAGGCCAGGCCTTCCTCTCCAGACCTGCCGGTTCCTCGAGCCTGAGGAGAAGTTCCCCGGAACGTGCCACGGTGTGCACGATGACAGAGACGACGGCAACAGCAAGAATGTAACGGACGCCGGAAAGTCGATGGACAGTCATTGAACCAGCTCCTCATGGGATGGAAAAGCCTCTTGAGTCTTCAGTGTTCCTGGCCGGGCCGGCGGAAATGCCAGATCGCTCGCACATATGACGGTGCTCCCCTGACATGCATCATGTTTACAGTCCGCATCTGCAGCTCGTTCACAGCACCCGCCCGCAGGGTCCAGCAGAACGTGCTTCCGCTCTCCCGCCATTCCCCGCCGTCGATTTGAACTTCGAACGACTTGAAATTCGGCGTGAACGTGACCAACGAGACGAGAACTTCGCCGGCGGAATCGGTTGCGACGCAATCGAATTGCACCGACCCGAGTGTGGGATAGAAGTCGGGCTCACGATCCGTGTGTAGATAATATTGCCCCATTCTGGGCGTACTGCGATCATACCAATGCACGGAGCCGTTCCACGGCCAGTTTGACCTCCCCTGCATCGCCGGACGCGGTGTTGGCATCGAAAGGAAGTTGTTGCGGGGTGTAATCCTGAAGAACGAGGCAAGCCGGTGCTGCGGTGGCTCCTTCCCGTTCTGAGGTGACAGCGTGGAGTAGTCCAGGGGCAGACGGGTCTTCTCCTGATCCTGAGGACGCCAGGATGGTACGGTCATCCAGTCGATGGGATGGGAGGGGGAGTACCCGTTCTCTTGAAGGTAGTAGCGATGTTCTTCCAGGCAGTTGATCGGCATTCCGTCCGTGGTCCGGTATTGATAGAGGTCGAAGCTCTCCGTCGGGTCGGCAAGAACCCATTTCTGGAGGTCGGGGACGAACACCTCGATCGTCTCATGGGCAAAAAGATTCGCATGGCGGGACTGATAGCCGACAGCGGCAAGTGCCTCCATGAGCGCAACGGCGTATTGCTGGCACATCCCGCCGCTCCCCATGTTCTGTGCACGGTCCAGGATCGCCAGTGCATCCCACTCGGGATAGGCGGGTTCAGGAGATCCGTACTTCCACATCTGCGACACGGCGTGCCTGATCCGGTTGATCTTGTCGAAATCACTCCGGGCGGATCCCATGATGCTGTCGAGCTTCATCCGGCGGCGGAGCGTCGCGAGCCTCGGTTCGTCAAATCGCTCGTAACCAAAATTCAGCGAGCTGTAATGAATGTCCCGATCGGCGGACGCAAGCACGTAGTACGTTCCCCAGGGCGAACGCACGTATTCAAGCACCCGGTCGATTCTGGACCACACGACCGTCGGCGTTTCATTCCCCGGGCTCTTTCGGAAAATCACGCGCCATTGAAGAAACCGCTTCCCCTCTGGATCGGCCAGCCGATCGACGGAGGGACCTTTGCCGATGGCCCGATAGGCGGTCCAGCCGTTGCCGTAGGGATCCCGCGAATCCGAATAACGTGCCTGCCACAGAAGTGACGAACCCTTTGGCTGGATGCCGTGGAAGGCCAACCGGAGGTTGTGCACAGAAATCCGTGGTTTGATCGTCGGCAGGGAATCCGACCCCTCCCAGAGGTCAATCACCGGAGAAGCAAGTGCGCCCGCAGAGCGATACTGATCAAGACCGAGGCGGATCACATACTCGCCGTTGACGTCATTGGTCCTTCCCAAACGTCCCTGAACCCAGGTGTGCCCGCCGTCTGTTGACTTTCCGGATGTCGCACCGACCACAAAGTGTACCGCTTGTTCCCCGGAGAACTCTTCGTACGCTGTCAACTGGCAGGCAGACACAAGCGCAGTGTTGCCGAACAACAGCCGGTTGCCGCCGCCATCGGCATACTCATCTTCCCGGGCAACCATGATCTCCATCCCTTTGCCCTGGGGCTGATCGCATCCCACCACCACATCGTTCCTTCCCGGCCTGAGCAGAGCGGCCGGCACGCGAATGTGATGCCAAGCGGGCTCCTGCCTGGCTTCGGGTCCGCTCTCCAATCGGACACCATTGAAGAGGACAAAAAACCGCGGTTGTTGCCGCCTCTCCGTAATGAAGGGGGAGAGAAGATGCAGGGTTGCACCCCGGGCACGCGGATTTGCCAGGGAAAACTCCTTGCGGAGGACGAGCCCCCTGTACACTTCCTCAACGTGCGTCCCCTTTTCGCTCCGGCCCGATCCGGGGCCGTCGTTCTCGAGCAACGCAAGATCGCTCAGACAGACGCCCATGCCCTTGGGACTCTTCATGACATTCCAGGCGAATCCCTTCTCATACGTTTCCACAGATGTGTATTTCGTTGAGACAGACGTGGACACCGTTTGTGCCCGAAGGTGCACGGTCAATGCTCCGCACACCAATACCGCAAGAAGGTAGCAAAGGCGGTGCAAGCGCGTCGGGCCGCTGATTGCGCGTTGGCCTAGGGTACGCAGCACCCCGGTTTCATGACGGCGCAGAGAAGTCAAGTGTTGCTGTGTCATTCGCGACCCCGCATCAGTGTGCTCTTCCTGACCGTGCCCACGGAGGAAGATATTCACATCCTGTCTTCACGCACACTCCGGGCTGCCGGCGTCGCGCCGGAACCCGGAGTGTGTGTTATTCCCTGTCCATCAATGCCATGCGTGATGCCGTTGGCCTGTCCACCGGCGGCACTGGGGGAAGCATCCTGAGGTCAACCCGGGGTGCCGCCTTCGGAGCTGCATCCATGAAGCTACTTCACGAGCGCCATCAGCTTTGTCTGCGACACACCGCCTGCAGTAAGCCGGTAATAGTAGTTGCCGCTGGAGAGGCTCGACGCGTCAAACGATGTCTCCTGCGCGCCGCCCTCCATCTCCTCGTTCACCAGTGTCCGGACCTCCTGACCAAGGGAGTTGTACACGGTCAGATTGACAAAGGCACGGTGGGGCAGATAGAAAGAGATCTTCGTCGATGGATTGAAGGGATTGGGGTAGTTTTGCGCCAGCACGAAGTGTTTCGGCGCGCTCGCTCTCCAATCGTCTTCTACGGATGTCACCTTCACGAGCTTGACGAGGCACAGGTTGTTGTCGACGTTCGTCATAACTAGATCTGCCCGTCCATCCCCGTCAAAATCCATGTTGGATTCCTGGACCTGAATGTAGTCCGACGAGATGAAATCGGGATCAACGGCGCCGGCCGCGGTCTTCTTGCCGAAGAACAGGCGTATGCCGGGATCGTCGGGCCCGAGCCCGTAGAAGTTCCGTGCGTTGCCGAGATCGGGGACACCGTCACCGTTGACATCCCCGACCGGGAGGAGATTGACGCCGGACTGATCGGAATATCCTAGGCTGTTGTAGCGGTTCTTGGTATAGTAGAAGTACGGGTCGCGGAGCACGAGAGTCTGGTATTCCGAAGGGACCTGCTGCATGCCGGGGATGCCTTTATACACAAAGCTTATTCCCCAATACCAGGAAGGCAGGGATAACTCATCCGCCTTGTCGCCGTTGATATCGCCGGCATTGAACACCCAGTACCCGCAGTACATCCAGTCGGTGAGGGAGCTGTACTGAACAAAATCGTTCGGGGGGACCATGATCACGTCGGGAATGGTGTCAAGGTCGGCGCCGCCGAAGAAGATCACGCCTGCACCGGTATTGTCCGCACCGACCATCTTATTGGCGGTCACCGAGAAGATCTTGAAATTGCAGTAGCTGTAGTATCCGCTGGTGAAGATGTCGTCAATCCCATCCCCGTTGAAGTCGCCCTTGGCGATAAACGGACTAAACCAACGCAGGAACACTTTCGACGTGTCGGGCGGAGGACCCATCGCATAGCCGCGGGAGTTGCCCGGATACGAAAACACCATGCTCGGGATGGGCGAGACCGTGGGGCCGCCTTTGTACATGATCATCCGGCCGCCGTAGTCGCCGAGCGAAATCTTGGTCCCTTGTTCCGGGAAGATGATGTCGTTGTACCCGTCGGCATCGAAATCCCCGATGACAATGCTGGTGTATTGCGGTCCGCTCGACCAGTCGGCATCCACGGGATACTGGCAGGAAACATCGGCGGTAGTGACGTTCTTGGGCCACACCTTCCGGCCGAACACGATCTTCGGCGGGTGGTCGCTTGAGTAATGCGACATCGCAACGATATCGGCAATGCTGTCGCCGTTGACGTCGCCGACGTTGAACCAGCATTGTTTGTTCCTGAAGGTCAGATTGATTGTGACATCCACGCTGTCGGAGAATTTGTTGCCGTGGTTGAACCAGATACCGATCACCTGGCCTGTTGTCCCGGGGGCGGAGTAGGAAGCGATGAGGTCCTTCTTCCCGTCGCCGTTGACATCGGCGAATTTGGCCTGGTTGTTTTTCCCTGCGGAGTTCTCGGGGAACTTCTGCAGGAGCTGGAGTGAGTACTGCGCGTGAAGCAACCCGGCGATGCAAAGCAGGGTCAGAGCAAGTGCTGCAAACCGAGAAGCAAATCTCATGGCTACCTCCTGTTGTGTGAACGCTGAAAAATCAAAGAATAAGTCCGATGGAGATCCGGTGAACGCCGTCAAAATACTGCATAACGGAATATGCATAATCGAACTGGAGACACTCGGCACCGTCAAAAGGCACGCGGGCACCCAGCCCGAACGACAAGCTCTCGATGCTGTAGTTGATCTTGTAGCCGACGCGGAGAAAATACTGATGGTTGAATGCATACTCCGCCCCGACCGAAGCCTTTTCGAGGTAGTCCGTCGGGTGCTGTCCGTTGACGGAAAGCACGAGGGAGTGGACCGTATTGCCCGGATCCACCAGGTTCACCGCATCGATGGAAAACCCGAGCGTGAACACAAGCGGCAGGTAGAATCCCTGCGTCATCCGGGGATAACGGATCTCGCGTGAGAAATTGCGGAGGGACATGCTGAACGTGAGATCGTGGAATCCCGTCCGATAGGTCGTGCCGAAATCGAATGCAAGCGTTGACACTGTATTGTCGATCGTCTCCTCTCCATTGGTCTGGATGATGGTATTCGTACCGAGACCGGAATACACGAACTTAACCTGCCCCCCCACCGAGAACTCCTGGGATATGGCTTTGGCATAGGTGAGCCCGGCGACATAGTTTCTGACCTTGACGGGTCCCGTCTCGACGTACTCGAACGATCCGCTGTTCACGGCGGAAAGCTCGATGGCGGTCCCTGGAATATCCCCGTAATCCATCATGGTGAAGCTCAGCCCGACGACGCCCATGTCACCGAGGTGGTGCGTCGCCGCAATGGAGAGCTGCTTGATGTCGCTGATCCATTCGTTGACATCCACGCACGCCCGCGTGCCGGTCAGGTTTGCGACGCCGGCGGGATTCCAGAAGAGCGAGGTGATGTCATCGGTGTTTGTGACAAACGAATAGCCCAGCCCGGCCGCCCTGGCGCCGACGCCGATGCTCAGGAACTTCATCGCGGTCTGCGCGGTGAGTTTGGTCTGCCCCCACGCTGCGGTGCCGCTTGCGATGATGAGAAGGATTATGGTGAACACGTACGCTGGTCGTCTCATAAATGTTGGCTCCTGTCTATCGCACGACGACAAATTTGCCGGTGGTCTTCTCTCCCGTGTCCACATCTTCGATGTGGTAGACGTAAATGTCCGGCGCAATGAAGAGATTGTCATCGGTCAGCATAGGGCTCCATGTGACAAAGACCGAGGGGTCGTCCTTCCGTATGGTCTTGACCAGATCCCCGTTGACCGTGAAGATGCGAATGATACACCGCCGGGAGAGGTTGGTGAACGTCAGCCGGTCCGCGTCTCCGGGAAATCCTTTTGCCTGATAGAGGTTGAACGGGTTTGGCACGACACGGACAGCGCGAAGGTTGTTTGTTGCGGCACGATATGCCCGGGCCGGATGATACGACCGGTTGGTGTATTTGCTGCTCTCCAGCGGGACCCCGAAGCATGTGGGATCGGTGTTCGTTGAGCCGTCATTCGCCGCTGTCACATAGTAGAAATAGGATTCGCCGATGTTCAGCAGCGAGTCGACGTACGACGATGCTGTCGCGGGGACACTCCCGATTTGATCAAAATCGCCCAGGTTGGTGCCCGCTTTTCGATAGACGTTGTACGCGGCAACGTCGGCGGATTTCGATTTGTCCCACGCCAGCTGAATCGAGCCGATACTGCTGGTGATCTTGAGATTGGTGGGAGGTCTGGGGGCGTTCGGGATGGACCGGCTCTTCGCAACAAAGTTGAGGTAGTTCCACTGGGCACGCTTGATGGTGAGCGTGAGAGAGTCCAATCCCGAAC
>PMCM01000300.1 GCA_003154155.1 Ignavibacteriota bacterium
TCATCCTCCTGCTGTACCTCCCGTGCCGTTGGTTTGCAGGGGTGAAACGGAGGAGGAATGATGCCTGGCTGAGTTACCTGTAAACCGAGAGTGTTCTGGTTGAGATGGCGGCATTGGCTGGGGTTGTTATTAAGGTTTAGGCGGCTAATCGTTAATAAGAACTGGCGCTATTAAACTCTGCTGAAAGGGGTTATCCATGAGAAAGAGACGCACCGGTGACCTCTGACGGTTTTGCCAAGGATGACTCCCGGAGGGTCCGCCCGGTGGGTGTTCAGAATGGAAGTGTTGAGCACTCGCTCATGACAAACAATGATCTAATCGATGAGCTGAACGCGGATCTTCATTCCCAGGGCATTCGCGTACTTCTCGAGAGTGGAAAGACGGATGTCTTCTGCATGGTTTTCAATTCTCGAGATTGCGGATTTTTTCGTGCGGAGCTTCCTGGCAACGGTTTCCTGTGTGACCCCAGCCTCTTCGCGGGCCTGACGCAACATTACACTGAACTCAAATGCACGGTATCCTGATTCAAAACCCTTTTCGAACTTGGGGCGCTTCAGTTTGCGCTGTTTGATATATTTCTCGACATCGCTCATGATTCTCTTCTCCTTTGCAAATGGTTCAGCCGCCGGGCTTCAGCGAGTTCTACTTCTCGAGCAGGTGCCTTCTGCTGTTTTTTCGAAAAGCCATTGGTCAGAATCATCAACACCGGGCCATCGAAGAATCCCAGGAATCGATAGTTCGTCCCACCTATCTGCGCTCTTATTTCCCAGATATGCTCTGTTCCTGTAAGTTTCTTCAAATACTGTTCGGGAACTCGTTCGAGCTGCTCTACTAATCGAAGCACCCAGACGACTTTCTGAGCATGCTTGTCGGAAAGGGAATCGAGAAATTCTTCGACGGGGCACCGATCGTTCTCTGTCCGATAGAATTCGATGATTCGCATGTCCAGAAGTTAACATATTTGTGAACCTTTGTCAAGTGGACGAATTGAAGGGGGATTCGATCGATCTACTTTTCCCCCCTCTGCGGCCGGAAGAGGAAGAACGCCCGGAAGATGCGGAAGATCATGAAGACCAGAAACCCCAGCGCCGAAAAGTAGATGTAGAACTCCCGGTTGTCCGTGCCCAGCGAGAAGATCTTGAACAACGTGAACCCGCCCGCCACAAAGATGTAGGCAGGACCCATGTTGAAGTACGCCCCCTGCTCGATCCGCCGCAACGACCTGANNTTCTTGATCTGATACGGGTTGCCGTTCGCAGCCTTCAACACCTCCCGCCGGTAGAGCTCCCGGTCGATCACCCGGATCGGATACGTATCGAGGCAATGGTCGATCAACTGCAGGCATGCACTTTCCGGCAAAGCTTCCAACTCAATCGACGCAAACGACGTCCAGATACGTTTGAACACCAGCTGCGTCTTGATTTGTGTGACGGCCGCACAGACGACCGCAATGCTCATCAGCGATTCGAACAGTGCATGCTGACCGGGGGAAAGCCGGTCAAGGCTGTCGAAGAACAGCAGATAGGGACGTTGCGAACGGGCAATCCCTTCGAGGATCGCCGGACGCAGTTTCGCGGCTCCCTGTCCGGCCAGAGCCGTTCGCATCGCAGCCCAACCGTCAATCTCCCCTTCCACAGGGATCCTGAGATTGCCATGACGGTAGAGTTGCTCCGCGATTTCTTTCACAACATCGCCCGGCGGGCTGGCATGCTCGAGCGCAATGATGTGGTATTGCCCGGGATTGACAGGAAGGACCAGCTTTCCCTGCAGCTGCCTGATCATCCGGGGTGAGCAGTCGATACGCTGCATTCTGCCGGAAAGAACCTTCCGTGCCTCCAGCATGAGCCGGCTCTTGCCGATACCCCTTTCGCCGACCAGAAGGGTATGACGTCCGCTCTGGAGATTCGAGAGAAGTTCATAGAACTCCTCTTCCCTGCCGAAGAATGCCTGGTCCTGCCTGGGGTCCTCCGGCACCGTGCGATCTGTCATGCGACCTCCCTACCGGTGAAACACAAACCCGCACTCGCCCATGGTCATGAAGCAGCAGGGCACCGTTGATCCGAACCGGTTCTTCGATGTCGACAAGATGCGCCTCTGCGGATCCTGCTCGTCGGACTCCAGGAAGAGCAGTACATCCAGCGCATGTTCGATAAGCTTCGGTCCGGCGGCACGGTTCTGCTTGTTGACCTGTCCGACGATGATCAGGACCACATCGCGCTCCTGTGCCTCGCGCCGCAACAGGTAAGCACATTTACGCATCTGCGTCGGCGACCCCGGAATGGCCGATGATGTGCCTGTCTGTACGGTCTGAATGGAGTCCAACACCAGAACGCCGGCCGGACTCCTTTTCAGCTGGGCCAGGATGTTTTCCACGTGCGTTTCGAAGAGCAAGGAGATATATGGCGCATTGATCTTCAGGCGGTCGGCGCGAATCTTGAGCTGCTGCACGGACTCTTCCCCGCTCACATAGAGTGCCGGGAGCCGCATGCTGTCGAGCAGCTGCAGAAGAAGCGTGGATTTTCCCGCACCGGGCGGGCCGGCCAGCAGCAACGAACTCCCGGGAACGAACCCTCCTCCCAGCACCCTGTCGACCGTCACTTCACCCGCTGTGACACGCACGACATGTTCCACGCTGATGCCGGGGAGCGGCACCGGCGCGTTTACCCCCGGATCGCAGGCCGGGGTGCCCGGCACAATGGTCTTCCATCCCCCGCATTCCGGACAGGTAAGGCGGAATTGCTGGAAAACATGCTTGCAGGCCGCACAGATATACTGCATCGTGTCTTCGGCATATCCTCCGGCCATTACCGCAGCAGTCGCTTCATGATAAAGACCAGTCGCGTCTTGTTGTCGACAGGCAACCGGCGGATGCCGGCAATCACCCCGTCTGCAGATGACCGCAACTCCGACTGCCGCCGTGTNNCAGCTTGAGTGTGCGCGCTTCCTTCCTCCATTTGATCACGAAGGGTTCGAGGGAAGATCGATCAATGAATCCTTTCCCGGCCAGCGTCAGGGCATTGCCGTATTCCACAGAATCGTCGTGCATGGCGATTTCCGTGTTGATAATCCTCTGCTCCAGATCCTGCAAAGCTCCTGCGGTCCGGCTCTTCACGGCATCGTGTTTGTCGTCGATCAGAGCCATCTCGTCGGTGAAGAAATGCGGCATGAACTTCCTGGCCAGCACCTCGCCGTCGTGCACCGTATCCTGCACATGCTTCACAAACAGCACCGATTCCGCCGGTTCGATGACGAACACCGTCTGAAGCCAGAGATCCGGCCCCGGCAGCGGCGTAGACGCGGACAGCGCAGTGTCGGGAATGGTGCCGGACCAGACGGATCGCACGGTAATAATGCCCCGGGAGATGTAGGTGTAGTCCAGGTTCAGATCGCGCACATCCTCGGGCCGCGCGAAATTGAACCTGATGGTGCTTCCCGATCCGGTCACCGGCGTGAACAGCTTCGGGTGCTCCGGCAAGGAGACCCTGTCGATCGAAGTTACCGTGCCGAAGAAGTAGTTCTGTGCCGCGCTGTCAATGAGCGAGGAGATCTGCGCCAGGAGCCGGTTGCTCGCGTCGATCGTTCTGACGCTGGTGCGGGCCGGACGGGAGCGGAAACATACTACGCTTTGTGCCACGTAGTCGGCATTGAATGCTTTTCCCAGCGTATGCAAACGGCCGTCGGTTCCCCTGAACACCAGGGTATGCGGATCGGGCGCACCGATCACGTCGAACGTCCCCTCCAGCGGTTCGCGCGTCAGCATGCTGTACGCATCCACCTGCATCTGCACCAGGTGGTCGCGCGACAGCTCAGCATAGTCTCTCACAGCGGCTTCGATGCTCTGTTGCGTCACCCGGACGAACCGTTCGTACCCCTGGTTGGCGATGAAGAACGTGGGTACGCAGCCGGCCAGAAATATGATGCCCAGCGCCATGTCGGACCGCGAGCCGGTCTGCGTGCGGTACCGCCCGGGGTTGTTGACGTCGAAGGGAAAGACGCAACGTACCGATGAAAACGGATAAAACATTCTGGCGCCGTTGATCGTCATGGTGTCCAGAATCGCATGGGAGCCCCACCCCGCCAGGAAACAGAGGTAGATCTGCGGCGCAAGAAACCATACGGGAAGGAGGATCAGGGCGACGAGGCAGACCCCAACGACGGAATGCGTGAGCGTGCGGTGACCGAATTTCCGTTCGATGAAACCGGAGAGCCTGTGAAACACGTGTCCGACGATACTTGCTTCCGTATCGATATCGGGAAGGACCGACCCGGCGGCCACGGCGAGTGCATTCGCCGCATTCAACCCGATGCCGGATGTGGTCAGGAGGAGGAGGTACAGAAATTGGCCGAATGGTATGTGCGTTCGTGCAGTCATGTTAGGTCGAGCGTTTTCATGTGAGCATGTGCATGCGCCTGCGGCCCGGATGCGGGGAAGGCCTGCAGATCCATGCCGGTGATTCACCACGCAAACGCCGGACCGAAGTCATCGTCGTCCCTTCGCCGCTGCATGCGCCGGGATTCCTCGTGCGACGTCAACAGGTGCACCCAGGGAATTCCACCGTCTCCCCTCCCCAAGAGGCAGCACCAGATCCAGCTGAAGGGTCTGGCGATTCTGTGCCTGGCGTTTGCTCGAAGCATGAGACGGATGGCCCTCAGCACAAGACCCTTAAAGCTGAAGTGCCTGAGATGAATCTCCGATGCAAGGCGGACGACTTTGTCGCGCTGCCTGGCTGTACCTGCATTCAGAAGCTTTCGCACCTGCGCCGGCGTGGGGACCCAGTCGACCCGCGGGGTATGCTCCTGGTTCCACTTCACCACCAGGGAAACACACCGGAGCAGGTAGGAGTCGAACTCATCGATGGGCACTTCCGCGTTATGCACACTGCGTGCGGACAAGTTATCCACGCTGGGTGCAGACAAGTTCTTCACGCTGTGTACGGAGAAGTTCTTCACGCTGCGTGCAGGCAAGTTATCCACAGCGTAGTGAGATAAATCTTTGGAAAAGCTTTTCTTTTCTGGTCTTATCTGATCTTTTCCTGTCTTATCTGGTCTTGTCTTGTCTGGGCTTATCTTGTCTTGTCCTGTCTTGTCTTGATCTTGTCTTATCTCATCTTGTCTGTTCTTGTCTGTTTCTTTCTCTTCTGATCTACTCTCATCTGATCTGGACGGACACTCTCCGGACAGATCCGTACCTGCTGCGAACATTTTAGGGACATTCTCCGGAGCGTGTCCGGAGCCCCTCGGGATACGCTCCGGCTTGTCCTGCGGCGGTCTGCGTTTGGGAGTGGCGGCCCGTTTGCGCCGGCTGGTATACTCGTCGGCTTGCTTCTCAAACATCCGGCTGTAAAGGATGCTCCACCTGCACCATTTGTCCCGATCGAACAGCTCCAGTTCCACGGCCGCTGAGATTACCGCCAGAATCTTCGCCGGCGTGGTGAAGTAGTTGTTGGCCATCAAATCCAGGGGGTAGTAGGGCAGCGCGGCCGAGGCGGGAACCGTTCTGCCAAAGAACCTTCTGGCGATAGGCGGCTTGTTGCGAACAAGCCCGAAGTGCCGGTCCGCTTCCTCATTCACACCGGTGATGCGAAGGTGAAATGTGTCGGAGAGGTGTCCGATGGCTTCCAGCAGGCCCCAGTACACGGCAACCCCTTCCAGACCGAGAGTCGAGCCGAGTCTTTGCATCCGGGGGTCGTGCATCGCAGTGCAATCATGCTTGAACCATTTCATGTTTTCATCCTGTAGTAGCATTGCTCGACGCGGTCGAGCAGGTGATGGGATTCGAGCAAGGCATAGTGCCGCTCGTAGAGGCCGGCGACGAGAGCGCCGGTAATACCGCGTACTTTCGAACGCTTCAGCGCGGAAGCATGCTTCACGACCGCCTCCATGAATTCCAGCACAGCCGCTGAAGTATCCGGTCGCAACGCATCCGGGTCGAAATCCGGAATGCTTTGACGGGTCTGGCGGACGGCATTAAGGAACACCGTCTGGCATTTCCGGCCCAGGCAGGCTTGTGCCTTCTGGCGGAATTCACGAAGGAGCTCATTGCTCGCATCCACCAGCGGGTCCACCGGTACGGCCTCTCCTTGAGTGACCTGAGGTACGGCCGGCGGGAACGCCAATTCCTGTTGGGGAGAACCGATAATCCCCTTGCTCTCCCCCACGACTTGGTCACCTCTGCTCGTGCCGTTTGCGGCCAGTGGATGGTCAACGGAGCTTTGGGCGGATTCTGCCAGCGGAATGTTTGCAGGCGGAGTGGTCTGCGGATCGGACAATGCCGGGGGCAGAAGGAGTGCGCGTTCGGACGGGGAGACGCTCCGGGGTTCAAACCCGGCCGCCTCCCCTGCATCGTAGAAAATGAGAGTGCCATGCCTCAACTTCGTCCGCCACGCATGCAGCTGGCCTGTCGAATGGATTTCAGCAAGTTCAATCGACGGGATTGCCCGCGTGAACTCGTTCCGTTCCAGGATGCCTTCTACACAACCGGCAGAGTCCATCTGTGCCATCAGCTGCGCCCGGTTGAGCGGATCCACCTCCACCCTGACACACATCGGAAGCGTGAGCGTGGATCGGAACCGGTCCAGAAGGATTTTATCGGCCTCATACAGATGCAGGGCAACCTCACTACGCCACGACGGGTCCGCGATTGCTCTGCGCACCGCATCCGGATGGATGGCTGCACGCATGTGGCGGTTCAACCTGATGGAGTCGGTAACGGCGGCGCCGGCAATGCACAACATATCACAGAACCGGTCGTGCGGATAGAGCAGAAGCACAAATCCACCCATGTCGCCCCGTTGCGACTGCACAAGAAGGAACGGATCGAGCCGCGCTGCGGGGATCGGGCCGATGATATGTGTAGCGCCTGTCAGCATGGGTCCTCCCTGGGTTGAGGTGGGGTGACATTGTCGCCATGTTGTGAAGGGACATCAGGGGCGGGAGGCGCCGGCGCCACTCCGGCCGGCCGCCGCAGAGAGCTCATTGATCTGCTGTTGCAGACGATCCACCGTCTGAGTAGTGCCGATCACTCTGAGACGTGTCGCCACGAGTGCCGCATAATCGATCTTTCCCTGGTTGAATCGCATCTGATGGAATTCCAGAAGCGTCCCGAGCAGGGTCAGCTCCTCCTTCTTGAGCATCATCTCACGGATGGCGGCAGCGAGGCGCCGGGCCTGCTGCGCATGGATCATCTCCCGTGCCGCGATGAACCGGGCGCGGCGCAGCTCCAGCGCCTCCAACCCGGCCACCGCGGCGTCATGTGACGACGCATCGACCAGCTCGTTCAGTGATATCCCCACGGAGAGGCGATAGGCGTCGGCCGGGAGAATATACTGCCCGGTTGTTGCCGGATCCTGGAACACCAGGTCGTGCACTCCCACGTTGCACGAGACCTGGATGCGCGGCAGCAACCGGTGCCAGAAACTTGTGGCGGCAACGCGCTCCCGGGCGTGCCGGATCTCGCTCGCAAGAAGCTGCAGCTCGAGGGAGTCCGTTGCGGGATTTGCCGCCGGCATGGCGGAGATACCGGTCATCACGGGTTCTTCATCATCGGCGGGCTGTGCCGGCATGGTGCGGAGCGGGAACACCTGGATGAGGAAGGCAAGCGGGAGGAGCAGCCGGGAATGTGCTCGCATGATCGGTATCTCCATTCGCATACTGACAGGTGATCGGCGGTTATTTCCCCGACGTGTTCTCGCGCAGAATCGACCCGTCGGAGCGTCCCAGCACGCGCGTGGTGCGCCAGGAGTGATCCGGGTAATCGGTGCGGGTCACGATGCTCCCATCCGCCTGGCCGGTACTCTCCCGCTGGAGAATCAGCGAGCCGGTTCCGTCTGTGGTGGCGCTCACGATGGCGTTGTTGCTGGCGTACCGGGAGATGACCCTCACCGAACCGTCATCTGCGTTCACCGTGCGCGTGACCACGGGCAGCCTGAATGTGTATGTGTCGAGCGTGCCGTTGCGGAAGACGTGCGTGACGATCGTGTCGCGCGACAGGCCGTACGTCTCGGTGGTGTTCGCGTATTGGGGCCGGTTGTTCTGGAAATCGCTTTCCGTTGTATACCGCCTGGTCTCGGTGACCATGTGTCCGGCTTCCCGGCCATAGCTCTTGCGCACGGTGATCAGGAGGAGGCCTTTGGGATAGGTATGCCGTTCGGTCACCACAGCGCCGTAGCCATCGACGGTCACCTGTCCGTACACGAACACCGTGTCGGTTGCGGTCTTGGCAATCACATAACGCGGCGACGACCCGCCTGCCTGTCCGGCATCGAATGGTTTGGCAGGGTTCGCCTGGGACCAGTCGGCAAGGCTTACCACTTCATCCAGCGCCGACACAAGAAAATCCTCCCCGCTGTGCTCAAATTCATATGCGGGAACATCCGTCAGCACGGGGGAGGAGAGTCCCTGATTATCCTTGCAGCCGATCAGCAGGGCAAGAGCTGCAAGGGCGGTGAGCAACGCAACATGGTGGTATCGCATGGCTACCTCCGGAATGTGGTTAGAAGTGGAAGACGACAACGGTTGTGGCATAGCGGTGGTTTTCAATCTGCAAGACGCCGGTGTATTCCCCGGCGGGAGCAAAAATGCCGCCGTCGGTATCGCCCAGCCACATATGCGCATGCACGCCGCCGGTCTCCTGCATATTCCGCGCGAGCGTCTTCACCAGGCGTTCCGCACCGGTGGTGTCCGCCCTGGTTATAGAGAGCGACACTGTGGACGGCGCGGCAAGCGTGTACATGAGCTGGGTATTGGCCTTGAACGAATCGAATCCGCCGGGGGAGAACCGCAGGGAGCTGACGAGGCGTGCGTCGTCGGCGGTCGGGAGGGAACACCCGAGGGCGATGGCCACCGGGAGGAGCAGGATGCGGCTCACCGATCGGACAACATGTGCTTCGGGCAGGCGCGGCATGGCAATTCCGTCATGGGGAGACAAACAGATGCAGATACGATCGCTCCAGATCCTCCCGGATGAACTCTTCCCGGCGCAGTTCCCGGATGAGCAGGCCGTCTTTCAGGAGTCCCACCCGGTCAGCAATTGTCCTGGCGTGCACGACGTCATCCGTGGTCATAAGCATTTCTTTCCCCTGCTCCCCCATTTCCTTCACGAGGCTGAGCACATCTGCGGCAGAACGCGGATCCAGTCCGCCGGCCGGTTCGTCCAGCAGCACCGCGGGTGTGTCCTTCATCTGAGCGATGGCAACGGCAATCTTCTGCCTTGCGCCGGCGGAGAGACTCGCGACCCGCTCCGACATGGCGCGTTCGGGAAGCCCGGCTGCCCGGAGACGCTCCACGATGCTCGACTGATGCTGGTCGTGGCGGTTATACATGGACGCGAACATCTCCATGTGCTGGATCGGGGTGAGGCGATCATACAATGGAGTGTGCGCGGTCACCAGTGCCGTCCGTTTCTTCACCTCATTGGGATATTTTGTGACATCGTATCCCTCGATCGATGCGGTACCGAACGCGGGCTTGAGGAATCCCATGAAGAGATTGACTGCGGTGCTTTTTCCCGAGCCGCGGGGGCCAAGGAGGCAATAGATCTCTCCGGGTTGCACGGCAAGAGTCAGGTGGTTAAGTGCGACGGTGTCGCCGAAGCGCATGGTGAGAGCGGTGGAGGTTATCATAGATGGTGTTTGGGTACCAGGGTTGTCTATAGTCTATTGTCCATGGACTATCGTCAAAAGAACCAGGGTCTGGGGTCTGGGGTCTGCTCAGTCAGTTCAGATATCAGATATCTGAATTCAGAATTCAGACATGCCTATNNAGAAGCGCAAGTGGAGCCAGGAGCAGGATGCCGACATCCATCCACTCCTTTGCCAGGATTGTTCCGATGGTCATTGTCCGGTATTCCAACAGGGGGAGTTTCGGCCCTTCACGGCCTTGTGTTCCGTCAAGCCTCCTGAGAACCGTGTTGATTGAAAGCCGGTAACCGTACCTCCGGAAGAAGAATCTGCTGTAGTACACCTCATCGGCCTTCCTCTGAAAGTCCCGTGCATTCTGTTCCAGGTTGGCCATCTCCAGAGTCCCCGTGGAACAGAGAGCCGTCATGAGGTACGTGTAGCTGCTCAGGGGGGAGAACAGGGAGAGCGCCCGCGACACCCTTGCCTGTTGTTGTTGGCGTCCCCGGAAGTCCTCATCGATCGCGGAGACGAGGGAGTCCGTTTCACGGCCATAGCGGGCAGCAATGGGCTTGTACTTTGCTTCGATATCGGCAAGCCGTGCCGACCATTCGGGAGAAGCGTTGTCGATGGAAGCCAGGGTATCGGGAACGGCCACGGCCATGAGCTTCTGCACCAGCGTATCGAGCACCTGGTCACATTCCGCGATGCGCCGTTCATCGATTGACCTGCGCACAACCGACTTCTGCAGATCGACAATTGTCCGCGGAGGCACAGACACGATCAGGTCGGCGAGTGAAGGGACGGTTCGGGGGAGAGCCAGAATGAGCACGCTCCATGCCAGGAGCGATGCCAGCATCGCGCTGCCGGAATGGTGCGTCGAAGCAGATATGAAGATGCCGAAGCAGAAGATCACGGAGAGATACAGGAGCGTCGCCAGCATGATTCCGACGAATGACACCCACCAACCGGAGAACGTCAGGGGGCTGAAGCCCGAAACACAGAGCGCCATGAGGGTCAAGGCAACCGCGACGACAAGCGGCAGGACAAACGCGCTGAACGCTCCGGCGGATTTCGCAAGAAGCAGGCGTCCCCTTCCCACCGGCTGTGACAGGAGAATGCGGAGCATGCCTGTCTCCTTCTCCGCTGCGATGGTGCCATGACTAAAAACCAGGGCGAGCAGGGAAAGCACGAGTCCCGCACTGAACAGCAGATCTACCCGGCCGAACAGCAGCCCATCCAGCTGTGCCGGGGTGGACCGGTCGTTTTCGGCGCGATACTCCCCTTCCCATTGAGTCTGGATCCTGTTGGGCAGCGAAGGTTCGAGCCCGACCGCCCAGAGACCGAGGTCGGAGGGAGGGCGGTACCCTTCAGCCTGCGAGCCGGCATCGGGCGTGTTCATTGCGGAGCGACGCACGAGCAAGTCCTGAGTTTGCGCGTAGTCGAGCTTTCGCCGTTCGTAGTCTTTCATGTTGACGAATGTCCCGACGGGGATGAGTACGAGGCAGAGGATTGCGGTCACCAGGAAACGTCCGCTGCCGAGGGCGGAGAGGAATTCTTTTTTGAACATGGCGGTGTAGTGGGGTTTGGGGTTTGGGGTCTCGGGGCTGGGATTGTCAATTGTCCACCGACTATCGTCAATCGCCCCGCGCATCCAGTATCACTGTGCAGATCTCGGAACGCGCATTCTGACTGGCGTTGCATTGCAAGAGCTGTGCCAAAAATGAAATGTGGCAAAATTGCAGATCAACAAGGACTTTGTAAAAAATGCACTTCCCACTTTGGGAAGTGAGCTTCCCACTTTGGGCACGGTCACTTCCCACTTTGGGAAGTAAGCTTCCCACTTTGGGAACTTACCGCGCACTTCGGGGACACGACTTTCGTGCTTCGGGCAGCGACGTGCCGGCTGTCGGAAGAGATTTGCCTGAGATGGCAACGGATATGCGCGAGTGGAATATTAAGAGCCCGAGCTGGGATAGCACAAAGGAGGATGGAGCCAGGGGAAGCTGATGACCGAAGCTCGCCCCTCTAGCGAGATGATTAAACACAACAAGCGGCACAGTGCTCGTTCGTCTGACCAATCCCCTCTGAGGAGAACGAATCCCCTCGGGACGAAGGAGTCTCTCCATGTCGGGGGGAGTCCCTTCGGGACGAAGGAGTCTCTCCAGGGCGAGGGAGTCCCTTCGGGACAGCAATGTTCATCCGAGGTCATTGTTAACGAATGATGGGTGGGACGGTACTAGATGAGTTCCGTCGCCGGAAGTGACTGACGGCAGGGAAGAGTAATCGTTACTGTGGTATATGTCTTTTCCCCCATTGAGCACGAATCGATGGAGATTTCGCCGTGGTGCCGTGTAATGATGCCGTAGCAGATCGACAGGCCGAGACCCGTTCCCGCCTTTTTGGTCGTGAAAAACGGGTCGAAGACTTTGGTCAGATCCGGAGGCGGGATGCCGGGGCCGGTATCGGTCACCGTAATCCGAACGGCATCCCCCAATTCGTTCATGGCGGCGTCGGCAAGCACTACAGAAAGTGAACCACCGCCCGGCATTGCTTCGAAGGCATTCATGATGATGTTGAGCAGCACCTGCCTGATTCGGGCACCGTCCGCATCAATGAGGGGATGGTGGAGCCTCCCCGAGGACGAGAGCGCGATGCCTGCTTTGCGGAGCTGTGGGTCGAGGAGATCCAGCACCCCTGCGACCATGGCGCCGATGTCGAGGCTGGTCAACTCCATGTCGCTGGATCTGCTCAGGGAAAGGAGCCCCTTGATGATGCCGTCAATGCGGTCGGATTCATGGATCACCGTGGAAACGAGTCCTTGCTCGCCGGCAGGAACATGCCGGCCGAGATGCTGGACAGCGCTGCGGATGGCGGCGAGGGGGTTACGGATCTCGTGCGCCGCGCCGGCGGCAAGCTGACCGATGCTGGCGAGCCGGTCGGCCTGCAGCATGTGCGAGAGCCGTTGTTCCTGTTGGCCCCGGATGAGGGCATGTTCGATGGCCAGGGCAGCGTGACCGGCGACGCTTAACAGGACGTTGATGTCGGCTTCCGAGAAAGGTTCTGCGGAATTCCGGGGCGATGTAACGACAAGTCCGCACAGGTATCCCGCAGTGGTCAGCGGTGCGATCAGACCGCGTTGTGCAAAATCGGGGAGGGGCAGATCACCGGGCTTGAATCCGATGTGTGTGCCATGGTGTCCGGTCAGATCAAGTGCAGTGCCGTTGACTGCCAGCCACCTGACCAGAGGGTGGGACCGGTCGAATTGCAGCGCCGATGCTGTGTCCGGGTCGATGCCGAATGTCCTGCGGCAGATGAACCGGCCGGTGATGGGCTCATGCAGGAAGAGACAAACCTTGGGAACGTCGAGAATCTCGGCAAACGCGGCGCAGACGAAATCAAGAAGTTGATCGAGCCCGGCGATGGCCGGAAGCGCCCGAAGGATCTCATCGACGTGAGAGCCGGTACCGGGCAACAGCCTCCGGGCGATCGCAAGGCGCAGACGTTTTAGCGTGGTGGACATAGTGTTCGTGATGATACCAGGTCATGAGAAGAGTCGCAAACAGCACTGGATCAAGGTGGTCCCCCGGTCTACTTCGGGGTGAGCTGACCGCTTTGCCATCCTCCGAGTGCATCGGCTACGACACCTGCAACAATCGCGAACGTCGTGTCCTGGTAATGCACCTCATCCCGGAAGTACGACAGGCTCTTAGGGATAGCCGCATCCAGATCGATCAACTGCAGCCCCTCCTCCTTCGCGATGCGCTTCAGGGCATCATTGTATTGTGCCATGCCATTCGTGAGCGTCTCGCTGCTCCACATGATAGAGTCGTTCAGCGCCTCGGTCCAGAGCATCCGGATCGCTTTCGTCTCCTCGGGAGAAAGATGTTCCTTTGCCAGGCAGGGCTCCGTCATCAGGATAACCCGCGTGCTGTCATGGCGGGCCAATTCCACGATGGTCCGGATGTTCCTCATGTACGAATCCACACCGGGGAAAANNCCACGATGGTCCGGATGTTGCGGACATACGCTTCCAGTCCGGGGAAATGGGTCGTGGTCACTACGTTGCGCGGCCTTGCGTACCACAAACGGCGCACCACATCGGCAACGTATCTGAGAAGCGTCCGCCGGTCGATGATGCGGCTTACCGGGCCGTAAAAATGCCCATAATCTTGCCGGAATGGCCCCCTGCTGAACGCGGAAAAATCTGCATTGTGCAGGAGATCGTTCACCGACTGCATGATGAGAATTGCCGTGGG
>PMCM01000068.1 GCA_003154155.1 Ignavibacteriota bacterium
TTCGCTGGCATTCAGCATACCATTCACAGTTCCATATGAAGAAAGAGATAATCATCAACGCAGCCGCCAACGAAACTCGCATAGCTATTACCGAGGAAGGGCGGCTTGCCGAACTCTTTGTTGAGACCGCTAACAAAGAGAAGATGGTGGGAGACATTTATCTTGGCAAAGTTGCCAAGGTGATGAGCGGTATCAAGGCAGCATTTATCGACCTGGGTTTGGGGCAGGACGGGTTCCTTCATTTTTCGGATATCGGGAACCGGTTCGACGAATACACGGCGATGATCGGCGACGAGGAGGAGGACGAAGAAGGTACCTCCGACGAGTCCGGCGAGAATCACCCGGCCCCCGGCCAGACCCCCGAAGTGCGCCGCAATCCGCGTTCCGGCCCGCAACAAGCGTCCACACCCACGGACGTTGCACCGCCGGAACAGCATCCACGAAGGCCTGAACGGGACGTCCACCTCGAAAAGGGGCAGGAGATCATCGTTCAGATCATCAAAGAACCTGTAGGGAAGAAAGGCGTCCGGGTCACCTCGGAAGTCTCCCTGGCAGGCCGTTTCCTCGTCCTCCTTCCGTTCGACGGCAAGATCGGCATCTCCAAGAAAGTCACGAACTTCCGCGAGAAGCGCCGCCTGCGCAAGATCGTACAGGCAATCCTTCCCGAAGGGTTCGGTGTCATTATCCGGACCGTTGCCGAGGGGAAGGAAGAGACATCGCTGAAGAACGATCTGGAAGACCTGATCAAGACCTGGCGGGACATTGAGCAGACCGTCAAGAGCGAGAAGGCCCCCTGTTTGCTGTACAAGGACCTTGCCACGACCTCCAGCGTGATCCGCGACCTGTTTTCGAATGACGTCACGCGCGTGGTGATCGATTCGCGGAAACTGCACAAAGAGATCTCCTCCTACATCAAGTACACCTCCCCCCAGCTGATTGACAAGATCGAGCTGCACAAAGACAAGACGCCCGTGTTCGACGCCTTCGGTGTGGAGAAAGAGATCGAGACCACCCTTGCGCGCAAGGTCTGGCTGAAGAGCGGCGGGTACATCATCATCGAACCGACCGAGGCGATGGTCGTGATCGACGTGAACTCCGGCCGTTACGCCCCGAAGAAGGAGCAGGAGCAGAACTCCCTGCGGACTGATCTCGAGGCTGCGCGGGAGATCACGCGCCAGCTGCGGTTGCGCGACCTCGGCGGTATCATCGTGTGCGACTTCATCGACCTGGACGACGAGAAGAACAAGAAGAAGGTGTATGAAGAGCTGAAGAAGGAATTCCGGAAGGACCGGGCGAAGGTGACCGTGCTGCCGATGACGGAATTCGGACTCGTACAGATCACGCGTCAGCGTGTGCGGCAGAATATCCTGCACAGCTTCACCGAACCTTGTCCGACCTGCGGCGGGAGCGGCCTGGTACAGTCGAAGACCACCACGCTGAACCAGATCGACCGCTGGCTCCGCCGCTTCAAAACGGAGACTCACGAGAAGCGGTTGACGCTGCGGGTGAATCCGAACCTGGCGGCGTCCCTGCGTGAGGGAACGATCAGCCGGTTGAAACGCATCATGGTGAAGTACTTCGTGCTGATCAAGCTGGAAGTCGACGGGTCGATCCCGATCGGCGATTTCCGGTTCATCTCGCGCGCACAGAACAAAGACGTTACGGACCAATTCAAATAGGATATCGTCATGTCGCTGAAACGCACGGCCTTCTACGATGTTCATGTGCGGCTCGGAGGGAAGATCGTGGAGTTTGCAGGGTTTGAGATGCCGGTGCAGTATACGGGGATCGTGGAAGAGCATCATCGTGTTCGTTCGCACGTCGGCGTATTCGACGTGTCGCACATGGGTGAAGTGGAGGTGTGGGGCAAGGATGCACTTGCCTTTCTGCAGAGCATCACGGTGAATGACGTGAGCAAGCTTTCTCCCGGGCGCGTGCAGTATTCGGCGATGTGCTACGCCGACGGGGGGATTGTTGACGACCTGCTGGTCTACCACATGGGCGACCACTATATGGTGGTGATCAACGCCTCGAACATCGACAAAGACATCGCCTGGATGCAGAACAACCTCACGGGGGATGCCCGGCTGAAGAACATCAGCGACGACATATCGCTGCTTGCCGTGCAAGGTCCCGCTTCGCTCGCCACGCTGCAGAAGATCGCCGGCCTGGACCTGGCCCCGCTGGAGTATTATCACTGGGTTCGCGGAACGATCGCCGGACAGGAGATGGTCATCTCGCGCACGGGCTACACGGGCGAACTCGGGTATGAACTCTATTTCCCTTCAGACCGCACCCTGGGCGAGCGGATCTGGAATGCCATCATGGATGCCGGCAAGGAGTTTCAGATCGGCCCTGTCGGACTGGGCGCGCGCGACACCCTCCGGCTGGAAATGGGATTCTGCCTGTACGGGAACGATATCGATCAGACGACGCATCCTCTGGAAGCGGGTCTGGGCTGGATCACCAAGATCGACAAAGGGCCGTTCAACGGACGGGACACGCTGGTCAAGGCCAAGAAGGACGGCTTGCAGCGGAAGCTGGTGGGTTTCATGGTGCAGGAGAAGGCCTTCCCCCGGCACGGCTATCCCTTGCAGGTGGAGGGGCGCGAAGCGGGGCATGTGACGTCCGGAACGTTTTCGCCGACGCTGGAGAAGGGCATCGGGATGGGGTACGTTCCCGCGGGCAATGCAAAGACGGGCGCGGCCATCCAGGTGATGATCAGGAACAAGCCCGTCCCTGCAACCATCGTGTCAGTGCCATTTGTGAAGAAACAGGCCTAATGCAGATACAGATACTTTTTACACCCCACGAATTCGACGAACTGGCATTGCGGGAAAAGACGGCCGTCGTTATCGATGTCCTGCGGTCCAGCTCGACCGTGATCACGGCGCTGCACAATGGCGCGCGCGAGGTCATCCCGACGCCGAGCGTGGAAGCCGCGGCGAAAATTGCCGGGCATCTGAACGCCGATGTGACCATCCGCGGCGGGGAGCGGAACGGCAAGATGATCGAAGGGTTTGCGCTCGGCAATTCACCGCTCGAGTACACCGAAGAACGCGTGCGCGACAAGTCGATCGTGTATACCACGACGAACGGTTCGTCCCTGATGCTCAAGGCGAAGTACGCGAAGCGCGTGGTCGTGTGCGGCTTTGTGAACATCAGCGCGGTGGCGGGTTTTCTGCGGGAGCAGGCGGGTGAGGTGGAGATTCTCTGTGCGGGGAACAGCGGCAGGTTTGCCATCGAAGACGCCGTGTGTGCGGGCATGCTCGTGCATCTGCTGGGAGAAGGGGAGACCGGCGAGATCGCCTTGTCCGATGCGTCGTTGGCAGCCAAGGCCCTCTACCGGACGAGCAGCAGGAATATCCAGCGCATGGTCCGGCAAAGTGAAGACGGACGGTATCTTGACAGTCTGGGATTTGCTGACGATCTTCGATATTGTGCCGGGCTGGACACGATTCCCGTTCTTCCGTTGCTCGACGACAACGTTCTCCGGCTGCGGCGTGAAGCCGACCGGCGGGAAGGTCCGGCGGTACAGGCATCTGCGTGAGTGGAGCGGAGTTCCATGGCAATCCAGAATAGGGCACGGGTGGGAGCGGCGCCGGCAAAGCGCGAGCCGGCGAAGCGGAATTCCCACCGGAGCATGACGATCTTCGCGATCCTCATGATCGCTTGCGCGGCACTTCTCCTTATTTCCCTCGTGACGTACGACCCTGCAGACGAGGCGAATGCCGATGTGCGCATTTCCCATCTGTGGGGGGCGATGCACGGCGATCCGCAGGCCCGGCAATTGTGGGATACCACCCATAACGGTCTGGGGCTCGTCGGCGTCATCCTGTCGGACTTCCTGATCCGTTCAACGGTCGGTTACATGATCCTCTCTCTGCCCCTGCTGCTCGTGCTGTGGGGGTGGACGATTCTGCGCAAAGGTGACTACCGGCGTGCCATCGCCTTCACGAACGCAACGGTTGTCTGGGCGATCCTGCTTGCTTCCGCGTTCGGCATGATCCGGCGGATAGCGCCGGAAGGAGGCCCCTCCGTTGAATGGAGCGGGGCGATCGGGGAATTCCTTTCCACCGTGCTGTCGCACCTTGTCGGGCGGGCCGGGGGCAGCATCGTCATCTTTGTTGCGATGTTCATTGCGGTCATGATCACCGCGGACCTGGATGTGCACACGCTGGTGGAGCGCCTCCGGGCGGGTTGGCTGAAACTCATGGATCTCATCCACCGCTGGCGGGAGGCACGAGCGGAAGCAATCGCCCGGCGCCAGGAGGAACTGGAAGCTGCGAAAGAAGAGCCCGCACAGTCCGTGAAGGCACGGGCGCGCCAGGAAGCGGATGAAGAGGAAGAGCAACCGGAGGTCCGCAAGGCGCCCGTACGCATTACCCGCGCAAAAGAACTGGATCTTCCGGACCACACCGAGCAGGAACAACCAAGAACTCCCCGCACGCTGAATTTGATCCGGAAGAAACCGGTTGTGGATGAGCCGGAAGCGGACGGCGCCACGCCGGCCGGGATTCCGGGGACCGGCCAGGGGAGGCCGGAAGACATTCCGTACGTGTTTCCGCCGATCGAGATTCTTGACGCGCCGAAACCGGGGAAGGAAGATGTGGACGAAGCGGAGCTCCAGGCGAATGCCGAGCTCCTGCGCGAGACGCTCCTGCAGTTTGACGTGGAGGTGGAGAGCGTCAGCGTCACTCCGGGACCGGTCGTGAC
>PMCM01000196.1 GCA_003154155.1 Ignavibacteriota bacterium
TCGGCTTTGCCGTCACGCTACTGCTCCTTGGCGCAATAACGGGAACATGGCTCGTGCTGCCCCATGATGTGCAGCCGGCGCAAACGCCTGTTGTCGCGGCCGTACCGGACAAGGTCCCCGTTCCCGCGGTCAACGCGCGACTGAAACAGTATCTCCGGAAATCCAAAGCGCTGCTCGTGGGGATCAACAACATGCCGCTAGCGGGAGGAACGACGGTGGATCTCTCCCTTGAACGGTCGATGTCGCGTTCGCTTCTGCACGAGGCCCGGTACCTGGAGGAGCAGCCGCTGGACGACAGGGCTGCCGCTCTCCTGAGGGACCTCGAGAAGATTCAGATTGCTTTGGCTAACAGCAATGAGCGCGAAGAGATCCCCGGATTCCAGCTGATCCGCGGCGGGATACAGGAGGAAAATCTGCTTTTCAAGATCCGCATGGCGGAAACGGTGTATGAGAGAATCGATGATGACAGACAGCATGGACAACACTAGGCGAAGCGTGATCCCGGCCTTTCCTTTCACCGGCAGTACGCGGTCGCGGTCGCCAGTCATGGCGATGCTCCTCGCGGGGTTCCTCCTTCAGGTTCCCGTTGTTGCCTCCTCAATGGAGGGACCGGGACCACACCCGCGCCATGCCCCCGAACGTGCAGAAAGCGACGACCCGGCGTATGCACTCTACCGTGAGGGGTATCACAGGATCCTTCAGGAACAATGGGGCGAAGCGCGTGAGGTGTTTACCGAGCTGCGGCAACGGTACCCGGCGAGTTCATTCCGTGACGAAGCCGACTACTGGACGGCGTTTTCCTGGAGGCAGGAGAATCCGGCGCGGGCGCGTGAGGCATACGAGGCATTTATACGCGCGCATCCGGCCAGCGCGTATCTCGGCGACGCGATCGCGGATCTGCGTGCGCTGGAGATCGATGCGGCGCTGGCGGGCGTGCCGCAGCCCCCGCCGTCCATCACTCCTCCGGGCGAGGAATTCCGCATCCGCCTGCCGGAAGAACTTCGGCGCATCGAACGGGAGATGCAGCGGATGTTCCGCACGCAATCGGACGTGTGGCGAAAGCAGATGATAATTATCCGGGAGGGGGACACGCTTCTGGCCCGGGCGCCCGTTGCGCCGATGCGCGTGCGGGTATATGCGCCCGAGGCGGCCGATCCTGAACTCCAGGTGCGCATCAATGCATTGGCCGCGCTGATGGAAGGCAAGCACGACGCGGGCACGTTTGCGACGCTCCGGGACATTGCCGTGGACGGGCGCCAGCCCCTTGCGCTCCGGCATGTGGCGCTGAATGCGCTCTCGGCGCTCGGCGGCAACGAACAGTCTGCGGTATTCCTTCAGATCGCCGACCACGACACCAGCGAGGCCATTCAGCGCGTGGCGATTGAACTCTTCGCACGCAGCAATCAACCGAGGGTCAACAAGTCAGAGCGGTTGATCGGGCTTTTTCATCGGTTCGAAAAGTCGTCGCCCCGCCGGGAGGGGGTGCTGAGCACGACGCTGTATGCGCTGGCATCGGTTGGCGATGACCGTGCAACTGATTTTCTTGCGGTCATCGCACGATCCGGACAGGAGAGCGCGCTCAGAAGCGACGCCATCTATTATCTGGGCAACCTCGGCACCGACAGAGCGCGGCAGGTTCTGCTCAAAATCGTCCGCGGAGAATAATCGTGAGACGCCTGTCAACGAACGCGCAACGCACTGTGTCCAATAGGCAGAAGATCATTGTATCACACATCGTGGAGCGGGCATGAACACTATCGCGAAGATTGTTGTGCTCATCGGCATTCTGACAGTGGCCGGGACACCGGTTCTCGAAGCGCAATCCGGGCCGCATAAACGGGCTCCCGTGGCCTCATCCGCAGCCTCCGGCGGCAAGGGGTGGCTGGGCGTCTCCACAGGCGACGTGACCTCCAGCGTCGCCCGGGACATGAACATGAAGATCACCGCGGGGGCGCTCGTGCGCAGCGTTGTCGACGACAGCCCTGCAGAGAAGGCCGGCATCGAAGAAAACGATGTCATTACGGAATTCAACGGAAAGAAAATTCAGGATGCGGAAGATCTCGTCGCTGCAGTCCGGAGCTCGAAGCCTGACGAAGAAGTTGCCGTCGTGGTCGCGAGAAACGACCAGACGAAATCCCTGAAGGTGAAAGTTGGCTCGCTTCCCCCCCGACAGCATCCGATGGCGATCACGATTCCTTCAATTCCCCCGATGCCTCAGATGCGCTTCCGCATCAACCGGGACTCCGGGTTGTTCGGACTTGAAACCCTGACGTTGAACAGCCAGCTTGGTGATTACTTCGGAGCCCCTCATGGCCGGGGCGTCCTGGTGGAGAAGGTGGGCGGGAGCAGTCCTGCCGCGAAGGCGGGATTCAAGGCCGGCGATGTCATCCTCAAGCTTGGGAATGACGACGTTGAAGAAACCGGGGACTTATGGTCCGCCCTTGACGACTACGACAACGGCGATACGGTACAATTCCAGATTTTGAGGAAGGGTTCGACCATCACACTTACGTTGATCGTACCCGACGAACGGCGCGGCCGGCACGAGTTCTTCCGGCAGGAAGAGTTTGAAGCACCGGAAGGCTACAATCACTGGTTCAACAACGAGCGGTTCAAGAACGACATGGAAGAGCTGAAGGAACATTTGCGGGGGCTGGGCAAAGAGATCAAGACCCGCATGTGGGGGGTGAAAGAGAAAATTGAACGTGAACTCCACCAGGTGGGAACCTGAAGCGGGTACGTGGATTTCACGTCATCATCAGGGAACGGGACCGGGATTGAGGATGTGAAGTGTTGGCTGGAAGCGAAGGACCTCAATCCCACCCCGGTTCCCGTTCAAATGCCCCGCCGGAGGCGGGGCATTTGCAGTTTTGCCGGAACGGCCCCCGCGTCCCGGGCCTGACGGCCTCACGGCCGCCCTCCCCGTGGTTCTACCAGTACACCTGGTGCCCGCCGGACCGTTCTGCCGGGCGGCGCACCGCCTGTAGCCCTTCCATTTGGCCAGAATCCAAAGAAGAGTGTTGATGAATTGATCCCTTTTGCATATCTTCCCTCGATTCACGAAGCTTCCAACCCGGCCCTCCAGGGGTCAAGTTCGGCGTCGTTTGGCCACGGACCTGAAGCACGCGTCTGAGAAATCACATCTGTCATCAACATACCATATCAAGAGGAACTGTCATGAAGAGTGCTGCCAGAATCATTGGCGTATTCGCTGCCGTTCTGCTGTTCGCCCTGCTCGTTTTCGGATGCGGTGGACAGAAGACGATAACGCCTGTCGCCGTTGGTGAAATGCAGGACTACCGGGATCCCCTGTACGGGTTCCATCTTCAATTCCCCAAGGGTTGGAAGAGTCAAAGTGAAGCCGGCAAGGCACGGTTCTATAGCTCAGAAGAGGCGGTGCAGCGATTTGTTGACCCGACCGGAGCGTACGCGGATGGCCTCATGATTGCGATCGACGTGATCAAGACGTCCACTCCTGACCAGCAGAAGACGGGGATCCTTGATGAAATGAAGAATCCCGGGCGGACGATTTCTCCGGAGACCCCTGTGACGATTGGTGGGAAGACGGGCACATCGGTGTCCTATACCGCCAACTGGAGTAAGAAGGTCAGGGAGGAGGGAAAACACATCTTTGTCCCTGTTGATACCATGCTGTACGATATCGTCTTTTCCGGGTTCGGCGACCAGTATGCCGCGCATCAGGCGGTCATCGATGCGATCGTCAAGAGCTTCGAATTCCCGAAGCCGGTGGAAAAGGGGCGGGACCTGACGCTGCCGTCGGAGTCCTTCACGGAGTACGATGCAAAGCTCTTCACCTTCCAATATCCCGAGAATTTCAACTTTGATGACAAAGTGACAAAAGGGAACAACGAGTTGGCCCTCGGTCTGCGCGGCGTCCGTCTCGATTGCTCCATACAGTTTATCGTCTTCGGTGCAAAGGGGTTAACGGTTGAGAAAGTGGTCGAGCAGAACAAGGCCAAGTATCCCGGAGCATCCGCCGGGAAGGCGAGCATCAGCGGCCAGCCTGCGCTCACCCTGACATATTCTCCGACGAAAGAAGTTGAACGCCGCGTCTATTTCGTGGTGAAGAGTGACAAAGTGTACCGGATCATCATGGACTGGTTCAAGCCGCAGCGCGAGCAGTACTTGGCGGCGTACGACAAGGTCATTCAATCGATAAGGATGAAATAACTCCATGGATCACGCGCTCGTCACCACGGCTTTCACCATCGACGGCTACCGGATTGTCCGCAATCTCGGCCTCGTGCGCGGTATTACCGTCCGCTCCCGCTCCATTATCGGGACATTTGGCGCGGGGATTCAGACGATTTTTGGAGGGAATATTTCCCTGCTGCAGGAGCTGTGCGAGAGGACGCGGCAGGATGCGTTCATGATCATGCTGCAGCACGCCGAGGCGATGGGTGCAACTGCCGTCATCGGCATGCGGTACGACGCCAACGAAGTGATGTCCGGGGTAACCGAAGTCCTTGCTTACGGCACCGCCGTCGTTCTAGAAAAACTCTGAAACAGACAAGCCGTCCCTCCCGTACGGGAGGGACGGCTGCTGACGTTCATTCACATGAAAGGGCTCCGTATGCGCTACGGTTCGATCGCATTCATGCTACTGCTTATCCTCGCAGTCCTGTCCACCGACCTTCCGGCCCAGGATCGCAAAATTCTCAGCCCGCGCGATTCCGTCTTCCTCTCACTCGACACAAACACGATCTCCGTGAACTACGGCCGTCCGTCCATGCGCGGCCGGAAGATCATGGGCGATCTGGTGCCGTGGAACAAGGTCTGGCGGACGGGTGCCAACCAGGCCACACATCTGCGGACGAACTTCGACATGACGCTGGGTGGGGTTCCAGTGCAACGGGGTCTGTATACGCTTTGGACGCTCCCTTCGCCGGGCGGATGGAAGCTCATTCTGAATAAGCAGACCGGGCAGTGGGGCACCAACTATGATGAGCGGCAGGATCTTGCGCGGTTTGAGGCAACGACGAAGACGCTTCCGGCCGCCGTCGAGACGCTGAAGGTCGTGCTGGAACCCACAGGCAAGACGTCCGGCCTTCTGAGGATACAATGGGAGACCATCGAGGTTTCTGCGCCGTTTGAGAAGAATACGCATATCCGTCCGATCAGTCCGACCGACTCCTCCACCGCGACGGTTGACGAGAAGCGGCTGTTTGTCAAATTCAGCAAACCCTACATGCGGGGACGCGCGGTCTGGGGTGTGGTTGTGCCCTTTGATTCGGTCTGGAGAACCGGAGCGAATCTTGCGACCATATTTTCCACCGAATCCGATCTCGTCTCCGGGAATGTGAAAATTCCGAAGGGGTCATATACGCTTTATTCGATTCCTGCGGAGAAGGGACTCACGCTGATCATGAGCAAGCGTCCCGGCGGTTCGCAACCACAGTACGATCCTTCGCTTGATCTGGCGCGGATTCCAATGGCATTGGAAAAGGCGCCTGCCGCCATCGATCCGTTCCGGATCTGGTTTGAGCAGCTGGACGGGCATGCGGTCATGCTAAAACTGGGATGGGCAGACAGGGTGTATTCTGCGAGATTGGGAGTTCAGCACTAGCCTCCTGCAGCGATCTCATTGTGTCAACGCCACCGCCGTCGTCCCGGAGAATCCGGTACGGCGGCGGTGGTTGATTCTTGCCCCTTCTCGGCGTACATTACCCCCGCAATACCCTGGAAACCCACACGCTGGGAAGGCAATGGACATAAAGGATAAGACCGTCCTCGTCATCGGCGGCTGGGGCCTGGTGGGCTCGGCGGTATGCCGGCAATTTATGGAAGAGCGCCCCCGAAGGATCATTGTCACGTCCCTCACGGAACGGGAAGCGCGCGATGCCGTGGGCGCATTGCGGGCCTCCTACCCCGACGCGAGCCCGAAGATGTTCGTCCCCTGGTGGGGAAACATTTTTGTTCGTGAAGAGTTAAAGGACATCCCGCGGGAAAAGACGCTGACGAGCGCCAAGTACCGCTCGATGATCATTGACGACATCCTTGATGAACTTTCAGGCCCTGTCCTTCAGCGCTCCACCCTCTACCGCCTCACGCAGCGATACAAGCCGGACATTGTGGTGGACTGCGTGAATTCCGCGACGGCGATCGCCTATCAGGACATTTTTCAATCGTCGCGCCAGCTTGTCAAGGAAATCAAGGATGCGAAGCGGAAGCGCGGCGTCTCGAACGAGCGGCTCATTGAAGCCACGGAAAAACTCCTCTGCACGCTGTACGTACCGCAACTCATCCGGCATGTCCAGATCATGTACCGTTCGATGCAGCTCGCGGGCACACGGATGTATGTCAAGATCGGGACGAGCGGCACGGGGGGGATGGGTCTGAACATCCCGTACACGCACAGCGAGGAGCGGCCCTCGCGGGTATTGCTTTCCAAATCGGCGGTTGCCGGTGCGCACACCCTGCTGTTATTCCTCATGGGTCGGACGCCGGATGCGCCGATCACGAAAGAAATCAAGCCCACGGCGGCAATTGCGTGGAAAGCCATCGCATTCGGTGAAGTGAAGCGCCGCGGCGAGCCCATTCCGCTGGAAGATTGTCCGCTCAGTGAGGCGGTCCACCTGACGCGCAAGCTTTCCCTGAAGATGCCGAAAGCCGCTCATCCGCGCGGCGACACGCTGCGTTCGGTGTTCATCGACACCGGTGAAAACGGTTCCTTCTCCCGCGGCGAATTCGAAGCAATCTCCACTCCCGGCCAGATGGAATTCGTGACGCCGGAAGAAATCGCCGAGAGCACCGTTTTCGAAATCAAGGCGGGCAACACCGGCAACGACATCATCAATGCCCTCGACAACGCCACGCTATCGCCCACGTATCGCGCCGGATTCATGTTCAACGGCGCCCTGGCGGCGATGAAGAAGCTGGAACAGGAGCATGGTGTGGACTCCGTGGCCTTTGAAATGCTCGGCCCTCCGCGGCTTTCCAAGCTGCTCTATGAAGCCCATCTGTTGAAGATATGCTTTGGCGACCTGCGAACCGTCGCGCGCACCGAGAGCAACATCCTGAGCAAACGGCTCGTGGACCTCATCCAGGCGGACGACCAGCTCCGGTCACAGATCATCTCGATAGGCATTCCGATCCTTCTTCCCGACGGACGTTCGCTTGTCCGTGGAACGGCGATCAAGATTCCGCCGTACCGCGGAGCGCAGGACATCCCCATTACCGCCAAGCGCATCGATCAATGGGCGCACGACGGCTGGGTGGATCTGCGGGAAAAGAACATGAAGCTCTGGCGCGAACGTTTCGGTCATATCATCCACGATGTCGAGGGTCTTTCCGACAATGAAACCAGTTCACGGACAATGCATAACCGCGAATACTGGAAGAACCTGACGGAGATTGATCCGGGAAAGATCTGCGGGTGGATATTCACCTATGAAGAAAAAGGCCGGCGGATGAAGGCATGACAACGCCCCTGGCTCCTCCTTCGATTCAGTCGACACCTCCGCTTCATCCGGTGCAGGTGTTGATCGTTGAAGATGAACGGATTGTCGCAGGCGATCTCCGCGCCCGGCTCCGCCGGATGGGTTATCGCGTCGTCGGCATCGCCTCGACCGGCGCGGATGCGATTCACGCCGCTGACGAGCATCATCCGGACCTGGTCCTCATGGATATCCGCCTGGAAGGCGCCATGGATGGCATCCAGGCGGCGGACACCATCCGGCGCACCCACAATATCCCGATCATTTATCTCTCTGCGTACGCCGATCAATCAACGGTCGAACGCGCCAAGGTTACCGAGCCGTTCGGCTATCTTCTGAAGCCATTCGAGGACAGCGAACTCCGGACGACGATCGAGATGGCGCTGTACAAACGTTCGATGGAACAGGAACGCCGTTCCCTGGAGGCACAGCTGCTCCAGTCCCAGAAGATGGAATCCATCGGGACGTTGGTCGTGGGACTCGCCCACAACCTGAACAACATTCTAGCGATCGTGATGGGGTATGCATCCCGTCTTGAACGGAGTCCGGACGACCCGGCGAAAGTGCTGCAGAGCGTGAACGCGATCAACCAGGCGGTCCGGCGGGGCGCCGGGCTGATTCAACAGCTGATCGGCGTCACGACGAAGTCGAACCTGCAGTACGCCTCCGTGGATATCAACGGGATGCTGGAAGGTCTCATCAGGATGGTGATCGAGGTTTTTCCGAAGACGATCACCTTTGTGCAGCGTCTCGATCCCTACCGGCCCACGATTTCCGCCGAGCANNGCGACCCAATCGGTCAGCAGCGCATCGTTACGGGGCCGGTTCCCGAACCTGCAGGATACCTCCTACGTGCAGGTGGCCATCGCCGACACGGGTGAAGGAATGGATACCGAAACGTCGCGGCATATCTTCGAGCCGTTCTTCACCACGCGCGACCGGGCAATGTTCACGGGTCTGGGGTTGTCGGTGGTGTATGGCATTGTCTCGAGTCATAAGGGCTTCATCGACGTCCGGAGCAAGCCCGGCGAGGGGACGACCCTCACGCTCTATTTCCCGGCCGAGACGCCCGATGCGGGTACGACGGTCCCGGAAGCTCTTCCCGCTGCCCAGGCACGGGGGGGGACGGAGACGATCCTGGTGGTGGAAGACGAGGAGATGTTGCGCACGCTGGTGAAAGAGGTGCTCACGCGCGCGGGATATTCGGTGATGTTTGCCGTCGATGGAGAAGATGCCCTGCGTGTCTATGACGCGGAGCGCTCACGCATCGATCTTGTGCTGCTGGATTTCGGTCTGCCCAAGCTGGCGGGCGACGAAGTGCTTGTCGCCCTGCGCGAGCGGGACCCCGAGGTCAAAGTGGTCTTCAGTACGGGATACGTGCGGAAGGAAAAATCCAGGGAGCTTTTGACCCTTGGCGCCCGGGGTGTGGTGTTCAAGCCTTACACGGTGCTCGACATGCTGGACACCATCAGGGACGTGCTGGACGGGGTGGACCCGGCGGTCACTGCACATCCTCGCGAATGACGAATTCCGGATCGGGCGGACGCAGGAGATCATGGAGTCTGCGCAGGGCGCGGTAGGCATCGAGGCTGCCGCGCCGGGCCGCGACACGGTAGAGACGGACCGCTTCGGCGATGTTGGCAGGCATTCCCCTTCCCGTTTCATGGCAATAGCCGAGTGCGACTTCTGCAAGGACGCTTCCATCTTCCATGCCGCGGTTCACGGTGGCAAGGTCCTCCGCAGTTGCAGAGGAATCCCTTTCATCCCGTAAACGGACGGCAGCGAGCCGCAGGCCGGCTTCACGGCTTCCCAGGTGCGCCGCACGTTCCCATAGTTCGGCAGCCCGCACTCCATCGGCAGTCACCCACCGTCCGGAAAAGTACCATAGGCCGAGTTCGATCAGCGCGGGCACATACCCCCTGTCGGCCGCTTTTTTCAGCTGTTGCACAGCCTGTGCCGGCGTCATCAACGCCTGCTCCCTCATGAGGATGACTTCAAACCCCAGGGCGTGCAACGCGCTCCAGGCAAACTGGGCTTCCGGGTCCTCATGGCGCGCCTTGGTTTTCAGCTCCTGGAGCACGCCGGGCTTTTGGAGCATCGCCAGCAGGAGTTCGCTTGCGCGCGGCGATCCCATTCTGGTCGCGCGCACGTAGGATGCGAGTGCGGCGACATCATCATGGGCGACTGCCACACCCTGTTCCTCACACCGGCCGATCAGAGCCAGCGCCTCCGGGCTGCCGACATCGGCGGCGGCACGCAGCGCATTCAACCCGACGGTATCAACCTGCAAGTCCGCTTCGAGAAGCTTGGCGAGCCCGAGCGCCCTCCGCATGTCCGGATCGGTACCCAGAAGTGCGGAATGCAATAGCGTTCCTGCCTGGGTCATCCCCGCGGTATCGCCGGAGACAACCGGCACGATGGGAACCTGGCGGAGCGAATCGATGCCCGCTGCATGACGTTCATGCCAGAGGGCGGCGGCGTGTTCCAGGTCGGGTATGGCGTCTTTGGCGTTTTTCGACCCTCCGGCAGCGGCTTTCCGCACCCAGAAGAGCGATTTCTCGTAGTCGAGCGGAACGACCATATTCTCCGCATAGAACAGACCGACGATGTACTCGGCCTCGGGCAGGTCGCCTTCCGCAGATACCCGGAACGCCTTGAACGCTTCGAACGGATTCCAGCTGACTCCCCATCCGTTGAACGAGAGGATACCGAGATTGAACCGCGCCGAGAGCATGCTCTGGGCGGCCGCTTTGCTGAACCAGTATGCCGCCTTGCCAGAATCCGCTTCGATTCCCTTGCCGATCATGTAGCGTACGCCGAGCTCATACTGTGCGAGCGGATCTCCGGCATTCGCTTTCCGGGACAGCAGGAAGGTCTGCCAGATATCCTCCAACACGTCGGAGGTCTGCAGCATTGGCGGTTGAGGGAGAGGGGGGTGCTTAAACACAGGGCTGTCGACCTTCTGTTGTGCAAAGACCAGAAGGTCAGCCGGGGGGCTGCCGAGCATCAGAAACAGAAATACTACCGGGAGTGTCGATCGCATCCGTTATTCGTAGCGCAGGGCTTCAATCGGATCCAGCGTTGCCGCTTTCCATGCAGGGTAGACGCCGAACACGAGCCCAACAATTGAACAGCTCACCAGCCCGATTGTTGCCCAATCCCAAGGGATGATGGCCGGCACCTTGAGCAACAGTCCGACGACATTGCCGCCCAGAATGCCCAACACGATGCCCACGACCCCGCCCAGCTCGCACAAGAGAATCGCCTCGATCATAAACTGCGTAAGAATGTCCCGGCGCTGTGCTCCGATGGCTTTCCGGATCCCGATTTCCCGGGTCCGTTCGGTGACCGAGACCAGNNCCAGCATGATGTTCATGATCCCGACGCCGGCGGCGAGGAGTGCGATGGAACTCACCAGGAGCACGCCCATCCGGAGGTACAGGGTAAAGTCGTTGAACTGCTTAATCAACGAATCATTTGAGAAATATGCAAAGTCATCCTCCGCCCCCGGCGCCAACTTGCGGGCGGTGCGCAGGATGGAGCGGGACTGTTCGATCGCGTCGTCCACCACCTCATGACTGGCGGCCTTGACCATAATATTGACGCTGTGGTTGTTCTTGCCATACTTTTCCATGTACGTCGTGATCGGGATCGCCCCAAAATTGTCCTGGTTTCCGCCCAGGGCGCCTCCCTTTTTGGCAAACACGCCGATCACCTGGTACACTTCGCCGTCCACGCGCACCGTTTCGCCCACAGGACTGATACTCGGCGGGAAGATCTTCTCCACAAGCGCGCTGCCAAGAAGGATTACCGGCCGGGCCATTTCCAAGTCGGTGTTTGACAACGGGCGCCCGGCATCCACCACCCAGTCATTTGTAGCCAGCCCTTCGACATTTTCTCCGGCGATCTGAACATTCGGGTTGGTCTTGGTACCCCGCCAGACCATGGTCTTGCCGAACTCCCAGATTTCGATCCCGACGGCCTGGGCGAGGGTCGCCTTTTCGTGCACCTCCATCGCCTGTTCCAGGGTGATATCTTTGCGGTTTCTGAACCGGCGGCGATCTTCCGGGCCCGTTTGAAACGCGGGGAATTTCTGAATCTGGAATGTATTCGCGCCGAGACTGGTCATTCCCTCTTCGATGCTGTTCTTCAGTACACCGACCGCGGTCATCACCGAGATGATGGAAAATACGCCGACAGCGATTCCGAGCAGTGTAAGCAGAGACCGGAGTTTTGACGACCGGATCGCGCTCAGAGCCATCTGCATGGCCTCACGTATGCCCGCCAGCTCCAGGGACAATTTACTCATACCGCAACGCCTCCACCGGGTCCATTTTGGCCGCACGGTACGCCGGCAGGAACCCGGAAATGAGTCCGACCGACAGGGAAATGAGAATCGAGATAAAGACAACCGATATGGGCATTGCGGTCGGGAGCACCTGATCGACGATCAGGCTCAGCGGGAATGCGATCGCCAGACCGATGATGCCGCCGATCAGGCAGAGTGCTGCCGCTTCGGTCAGGAATTGCATGAGAATGGTCCGCCGCCGTGCGCCGATCGCCTTGCGTATGCCGATTTCCTTCGTCCGTTCCGACACCGAGACAAACATGATATTCATAATGCCGATCCCGCNNCCAATGATCAGGGAGATCAACCAGCCCAGCAGGATGCCGATCAGTCCGCCCAGCAGGCTCAAAAACGATGATTCTGCCAGGAACTGGATCATGATGTCCCGGTTGCGGGCGCCTACGGCCTTGCGCAGGCCAATTTCACGTGTCCGCTCTGCCACCGAAACCAGCATGATATTCATAATGCCGATCCCGCCGACAAACAGCGACAGGCCGGTGATAAACAACCCGACGGAAGCGATAATGAGGCTTATGGGGGCAAACGTCTGGGTCAACACTTCCTGCTGGTTGATGCCGAAATCATTGGCTTTTCCCGGAACGAGGTGCCGGATTTTCCGGAGTATCCCTTCCAGCTCGATCTTTGCGTCCTCCATTTGCTTCAGGTCCGTGACCCTGACCTGAATCGTCGCGTCCCGTTTGCCGCCGAAGTGGCTTTCGAACGAGAAGAGGGGGATAAAAACGCGGTTGTCCGATGTAAACACGCCGAACAGCCCTCCCTGCTTTTCCAGTACACCGATGACCGTGTACGGATGTCCGGCAACACGTATCATCTTGCCGAGAGGATCCTCATTGGGAAAGAGCGTCTCCGCGACATTGGCGCCGATGGCGCATACAGGACGTCCGCCGTTAGATTCCTCGACGGTGAAGAACCGTCCGTCGGACATGGTCACGCCCGACGCGCTCATATAGGACGCAGTGGTGCCGCTGACGAACGAATCTTCGACGCTCAGATTCCCGTGTGTTGTGCGGCGGCGCGTGGCAACGACCGGCGCAACGGCATCGGTCAGCTTGGACTGACGCTCGATTTTCGGCGCGTAGTCCACATCGATGAGCCGGCGGTTGCGCACCATCGCCCAATCTTCGTTGGACATCCAGGTAAACCGCTGCACGTACAGCACATCGGTGCCGAACGCTGCGGCACTGCGGGCAAACGCACGGTCGACGCCTTCAATCGCGGTCGCCATCAATGTCACCGACACGATTCCGATGACAATGCCCAGCGTCGTGAGGACCGATCGCATTTTGTTGGCCCGGATCGCACGCAGGGAGATGATCAACCCTTCCTTCAGCTCCGTCAAAAAGGACATCTGCAGCTCCGATCTGGTTCAGGAGGCAGTGGCGGCGACGGCACGTCGATGGCGCACCGGCTCATCCGTCTCGATGTGCCCGTCGCGCAGCCGGACGACCCGGTGCGCGTGCTCCGCAATATCCGCTTCATGGGTCACAAGAATCATGGTGTTCCCCTGGTGGTGAAGCTCTTCGAACAGGGCCATGATCTCCTCGCCCGTTTTGGTGTCGAGATTTCCCGTCGGTTCATCCGCCAGAATGATCGACGGACGCGTCACAAGTGCGCGTGCCACTGCGACACGCTGGCGCTGGCCGCCGGAGAGTTCATTCGGTTTGTGGTGGACACGATCGCCCAGGCCGACATGCGACAGCACTTCGAGCGCTCGTTGCCTCCGTTCCGTAGAATTATAGCCGCCGTAAATCAGCGGCAGCTCCACGTTGTGCAGGGCATCGGAGCGCGGCAGCAGGTTGAAGGTCTGAAACACGAAGCCGATTTCCTTGTTCCGGACCTTGGCCAGCTCGTTGTCGTCCATCTCACTGACATTCACACCGTTAAACTGGTAGACGCCCGACGTCGGCGTATCCAGGCATCCGATGATGTTCATCAGCGTGGATTTCCCCGAGCCCGACGGTCCCATGATCGCCACATACTCGTTCTTGGCGATCGTCACGGAGACGCCCCGCAGGGCGTGCACTTCCTCGGCACCACCCATGTCGTACATCTTGACGATGTCTTTCAGCTCGATAACGTTCATCATGCTATCCTTCGGCAGGTTTCTTCTTCACATCTTTTCGGGGTTCTTCCACACGCACCTTGCTGCCATCCTCCAGTTCCCGATTGATGGCCTTGTAGGTTCCGGACACCACCAGAACGCTGTCCTTCAGCCCGCCGGTGACCTCGATCCATTGATCGTCGCTGATGCCGCGTTGCACAGGGGTGCTCTTGGCCACACCGTTGTCCACCACGAACACGATCTCCTGCGCCTTGTTCTCCTCTTTCTTCTTAGCCGTCGTCGTGGTCACGGCCATCGGCGTTTGTTCTTCGGGCGCGCCCTGTTTCATGTCCGTTTTGGGCATCCGCGTCGTCAGACTCTGGATGGGCACGCAGAGGATGTTGTGCTTCGTCATGGTTTCGATATCGGCGGTCATCGACATCCCGGGGCGCAGCGTCAGCGATCCCGGCAGCACGCGCATCTTCACCTGAAAATTCGTCACCTCTTCCTGGGTCCCCAGCCCCTTCGAAGTCGCGGTATTGGCAATTTCGTATACGACGGCGGTGGCTTTTCGGTCAGGGAACGCGTCGACAGAAATGCGCGCCGTATCTCCATTGGCCACCAGGACGACGTCGTTTTCACTGACGTCAACGCGCGCTTCCATGCGCGAGAGGTCGGCGATGGTCATCACATCGGTCCCCTGGAACTGTACGGTTCCGAGGACTCGCTCGCCAAGCTCGGAGTTCAGCTGGCTGACGGTGCCATCCATCGGCGATGTGATCGTGGTCTTGCGCAGGCTCTCTTCCGCCTGGTTCAGCGATGCCTCTGCCTGAGCGTAGGCGGCTTTGCTCTGTTCGTACGCCGCGCGCGCCTGGTCGTAATCCGCCTGGGATGCGAGTCCTTTCTTGAACAGCGATTCCATGCGGTTGAAGTCGGGTTCGGTTTTTGTCAGAGCCGACTTGGCCTGCAGCAGCGCCGCGGCAAATTGCTGGCGCTGGGCAACATAGAAGTCGGGCTTGATCTTCATCAGGAGATCGCCCTTTTTGACCACGTACCCCTCTTTCACAGGAAGGGCAACAATCTCGCCGCTGACTTCCGGCGTGATTTTCACCTGCACTTCGGGCTGTATTTTACCCGTTGCCGTCACCACCTGAGTCACAGTCCGGCGCTGGGCCTTCTCGACCTGCACGGTGACGATGGGCTCCTTTTTGCTCCCAAGAAATACAATGACCACCAGCGCAATGAGCACCAGTCCGAGACCGGAGAAGATGATGATCTTTTTGCGCGTTTTCTTCCCATTCTTTGCCATGACGGCACTCCTTCTGTGCGGTTAGTAAGCCCGCTCGCCGAGAACGTATTCGACGTTGCGTTTGGCGATAATATAGTTATACGAGGCATTGACCACATTTGCTTCAGCGTTGACGAATGCCGCATTGGCCGTCAGAAGGTCCAGTAAAGTCCCTGCGCCAAGGTTGTAACGCTCTTCGGCAATTTTCCTGTCTTCCGATGCCGAGACAAGGCCTTTCTGGCTCACATCGGCCTGTTTCATGGCGGCATCGAGATCGAGAAGCGCTTTTTTGACTTCGACGCTGATGCTGAGTTCCGTCTGTGCAAGCGTGATTTCCGCATTGCGCTTCGTGGCAATGGCATTCTGGATCGATGCGTTCGTCGCGAACCCGTCAAACAGCGTCCAGTTCAGCCGCACTCCCCAGTACATGGTCTTATAATCGAACAGATGGCTCAGCTCTTCATTGTTGAGCGAGAGTCCTGCGGTCGCACTTAAACTCGGGAAGTACCCGGAGCGCGCTCCTGTCACCCCTGTCTGTGCAGCATCGAGACCCACTTTCACGCTCTGGAAATCCGCCCGGGCTGACAGCGCACGGCGCGTGAGACCATCGAAGCTCTGGTACCTTGCGCGCGTAGCGACGACTTCCACGGAATCGATCTGCACAGCAAGAGTCGAATCTGCAAAGACATACTCCTGGTTCATGTCGAGACCGATCAAGGCGACAAGATCCGCCTTCCCTTTGTTGAAGTCGTTCTGGGAATTGATCAGCAGCAGCTCGTCGGCCGCAACTTGAGACTGCTGGCGATACACGTCGGCAAGAGAGAGGGAACCGACGCGGTTCGACTCTTCGATACGTTCCAACTGGCGGCGGTCGCGTTTGAGGTTCTCCTCACTTACGAGAACGAGCTGGCCCATGCGCAGGATGTTCAGATAACCACTCTCCACCTGGAAGACGATCGATTGCCTTGTCCGCGTAACGGAGAGATTATCCTGCGTCGCGATTGCATTTGCTCTGTTGAGGTTGGATTCGCGGTAGAACCCATCAAACAGTGTAAGGGACGCGGTTGCTCCCGCAGAATAACTTCCCACGGTTTGACTTGAACTGGAGCCCGGAATCGCGATCCCCGATGATGTATATATCGGTCCCTCGTACTGGTTGCGCTGCCAGCTTCCACTGGCACCCAGCGATGGCAAATACCTGCCATATGCTGCCAGTTTGCCGCTCCCTGCTGCATCGTAGTTATTCTGGGCCTGGATCACGTTGAGGTTGCGTTCAAGAGCAGTATTCTTGACCTCCTCCAGCGTCATTATCCGTGGTTGTGCCAATGCCGTCAGGCCTGTCGCCAGCAGGATTGCACACAGGGCTACAGCACACAATCTCATGGTGAA
>PMCM01000126.1 GCA_003154155.1 Ignavibacteriota bacterium
GTCCCTTGGCCGGCTGAAGACGGACTATTTCGATCTCTACCAGTTCCATGCCGTCACAGACATTGAAGAGGTTGAACGGATCTTTGCCCCGGGGGGTGCACTCGAGACGATTCTGAAAGCGCAGAAGGAGGGGAAGATACGATATATCGGCTTCTCCGCACACTCCGAAGCCGCGGCACATGGAATGATGGACCGATTCACCTTCGATTCCATTCTCTTCCCCGTCAACCTGGTCTGTTATGCCCGCGGGGATTTCGGTCCAGCGGTCATGGCAAGGGCGAAGAATGACGGCGTCGCACGGCTCGCATTGAAGATGCTTGCCCGCGGGCCCTGGTCCGGAGGACCCGGGAAGGCCTACCCCAATTCCTGGTACCAGCCCATCGACGACATTGATGTGGCACGCAAAGCTGTGCGCTTCACGCTGAGTGAAGATGTAACTGCGGCGCTGCCGCCGGGAGACTTCCAGTTGTTCCGCCTCGCTATGAACCTCGTTGCGGAGTTTCAGCCGCTCACCCCGGAGGAACGCGTAGACGTTCTTGCGGAAACCAGAAATATGGTCCCGCTCTTTCCCATTCGCGCCTTGTAGACCCTCCCGGCGATCGACTGCCTGTTCCTCCATGGCAGAACAGGACACGATGATGAAAGGAACCCGGTGCGCTTTCGCGATACGTTGAGGGTGCGCCCGGCAGCGCGAGAACGAACCACGAGATTGAGGTTTACCAGCCTCTTGGGGAACGAATGACCACACATCAACGATGGCATCGCCTGTCGGCAATGATGGCTCTTGCCGCATGGATGGTCGTGACAACCCCTGTACGGGTTGATGCTCAACCCGGGCTGACGGCAAGCCGTGCAGTGGGCAACGGTGTCAGGTACATGGAGTTTACACTCAACGGCCCCTTCACGCTCGATGTTCTCGAAGTCACACTTCCCAATCCCTACGTGCATCTGGAGACGTTCCGGCCGAACGGCCTGTCGCTCACTTCGGCACAGGCTGCGGCGAACGACCGCGATGGTCACAGGGTGATCGGCGCCGTGAACGGCGATCTGTTCTCCGCCAACGGCACGCCCGTNNTCAACGCCCGATGATCGAACAGCTGGCGTTTGTCGGAGCGGTGCGGACTCTCACCGGGGCCGGCTACGATCTCACCGGAGTCAACGTCGACAGGACAACCGGAGCTCTGGTCTTCTACACCGCCTACCGGGGCGCCTCGACCTCAACCAACGGCGGAGTGGAATGCACAGTGGAGTATCTCGATTCAACGGTCACAGCCGGAGATACACTCCGGGTCCGGATCACTGCCACGCAAACCAATGGAAACAGCCCCATACCCGCAAAAGGCGGTGTCCTCTCGGCAAGTCCCGGCTCGCCGGTCGACTATCTTGCCGCAACCCATGTCGGCGACACGCTGAAGCTGTATCTGGGGTTTTATCCCGACCTCCGGCATATCGCCCAGGTTGTTGCGGGGGCGGGCAGGATTCTGGCGGCGGGTGAGAATGTCACCTACATCATGGCCCCTCTGGAAGGCCTTACGTCGAGTTTCATCAACGTTCGTAACCCACGGACATTCTTTGCATTCAACAAGGATACAACAAAAGTGTGGCTCTGCACCGTCGACGGCCGGCAGACATCGAGCGTGGGGATGACGTTTGAAGAGATGGCGGGGTTCTTGCTGACACTGGGGGCCACAGATGCGTTCAACCTGGACGGAGGAGGCTCCACCACGATGGTTGTCAGAGGGAAAACGGTGAACTCACCTTCGGATCCAGGAGGCGAGCGGGGCGTTGCGAACTCGCTCCAGGTAATCAGCACCGCTCCCCGCGGGACACTTGCGCATCTTCTGCTCGCCCCGAAGCGTTTAGAGGTGTACCAGGGACAGCGTATTCTTTTTCAGCCCACGGGAACGAACGAGTACTACGACTCCATCCCCTTGCCGCCCGATCTCTCGTTTGACGTTGATCCACGCCTGGGAACGATCGCCACCAGCGGCCTTTACACGGCTGCTGCGGTGAATGACAGCGGATGGGTGTTTGCGCATTGGCAGACGGCGCGGGATTCGGCCAGGGTTGTGGTGCACACACTCGCCCGTATTTCGCCCCGCTCGCAAGGATATGTCATGGCGCCCGGCGACAGCGTGATGATGCGCGTTCTCGGCACCACCGGCGGAGGAGTAACGTCTGTGCTGGAAAACAATCTGACAAGCTTCACACCGTCATCTGCCGTAGTCAACGTCAACGGGCAAGGTGTCGTTCGCGCCGTCAGTGCGGGAACCGGCTTGCTCGCCATCCAGTACGGCGGGTTGAGTGCTCAGGCGTCGTTTGATTGCACCGGCAACGACACCACGATCGTCGTGGATCCCCTGGACAAGCTGGACGATTGGGGGATTTCTCTCGTGAATGCAACCGCGGATGAAGTTGCCGTCAGCATGGCGTCCGATCCGGTCTCCGCCGCACGAAAGGTGCTGCTCATCGATCACTCCCACCTGCCCGGGCAAAAGGGAGTCAACTTCAACACCGTGCTTCCTCTCGGGGGACAGCCAGACAGCCTTTCACTTCGCATATATGGGAGCGGAAACGCCGACACGATGAGTCTCATCCTCACCGACGGCAACGGCACCCGCCTGACCGCCGCAACAAGAGGATCCGTTGATTGGTCGGGTGAGTGGCGCGACGCCGGGTTCCATTTCCAGGTTATCCTGGGAGGCTACCAGGTGAAGTTTCCACTTGCTATCAGCCAGATGCAGGTGAGTTTTGGCACCGCCAGCGGGTCAAGCGGATTTGTCCAGGGGCTCCTGTATCTTGCCGACCTGCGGGTGCATTATCACCATCGGCCAACCTCCGGGGTCACCCAACAAAAGTCCCCCTTGCCCGAGCGGTGTGACCTGTTGCAGAATTACCCGAATCCGTTCAATCCGTCTACGAGAATAAGGTACAGCATAGGTTCTGGGGTCTCGGGTCTGGGGGCTGGAACAGCNNGGGTCTGGGAATTTGGGTCTGGGGTCTACGGTGGTGCGGCTCGTCGTGTACGACGTCCTCGGCCGTGAGATCGCGGTGCTGGTGGATGAAAAAAAGGAGCCGGGGAGTTACGAAGTCACGTTCAACGGTACCCGGTTCGCAAGCGGAGTCTATTTCTATCGTTTGACAGCCGGTGACTTCATCCAGACCCGGACGTTCGTGTTGCTCCGGTAGCACGCAGATTGAAATCCCGGAATCCTTTCTTATATACTCTCTGCCTATCTTCTTACGGCCGTATCCTTCTCGCCACCGCCACCGTCGTCCGGAAGATCTTCTCGTCGCTGATCATTGTCTCCCGCTCCAGCACACGCGACACAGGCAGGGGAATGTCATGCGACGTTACGCGGGCCACGGGCGCATCCAACAACTCAAAGAACCGCTCCATGATCGAGGCGGAGATTGCCGACCCGATCGATTGGCTCGCAGCGGCTTCTTCCGCGATCACCACAGCCCCTGTCTTCTTCAATGACGTGCCGATGGTCTCGTAATCGATGCCCGGCAGGTCGAGCGTCCGCAGATCGATGACCTCAACCGATATGTCTTCCTCCGCGAACCGCTTCACGAGGTGCTCGCACCGGGACACGAGCGAACCGTAGACAAGAAGCGTGACGTCGCTTCCCTCCGTGACAACCCGCGCCTTGCCGAAGGGGATGCAGTAGTCCAGGTCCCCCGCAGGCACCGGGAAATCCTTTGCGTAGAGCGAATGGTGTTCGATCATAAGAACCGGATCCATCGAGCGCATCGCAGAATTGAAGAGCCCGATGTAGTCGAAGCTGTCGGATGGTGCCACAATGCGCCATCCCGGGAAAAGACTGTAGAGTCCGACCGGATCCATCGAGTGCTGCCCGCCGTACCCGCAGCCGATCGCCACACGCGTCCGGACCACAAGCGGAAGGTCGGTCGTATTCCCGTACATGTGACGCGCCTTCCCGATCTGATTGAACAGCTGGTCAGCCGCGACGAGGGAGAAATCGGGAAACATGATCTCCACCACAGGCCGCATTCCGGACATCGCCATCCCGAGGGCGGCGCCGGTGAATCCGGCTTCGGCAATGGGCGTGTTCAACACCCGGGTGGGGAATTTCTGGGGAAGTCCCTTGGTGGCGCCGTAGGCTCCTCCGCCGAAATTTGCCACGTCTTCACCGAGGACGATTGTTTCTCCGTTCCTGGCCAGCCACTGGCCGGTCACCTCGGCGATCGCATTCGAATAGCGCATGGGCGTGAAGCTCTTGAAATCGGTCCGTTCGGAGAACTTCACTCCTTCCCATTCGGCGCCGTTGCTGCGAAGACCGTTGTCTACAGTGTCCAATCCGGGCCAGAGTTCGGCCCGCACGGTCCGGGGAGTCCCCTTGACGGTGCAGGCATCAATGGCTCGTTCCACCCCTTCGTGTGCGAGATCTCGCACCTTGGCCACTTGTGCCGCGGTGAGCACCCCTGCTTCTATGAGTGTGCGCGGGAAGACGCTGATGACTTCCCGTTCCTTCGAGCGGGCCTCCTCTTCTTTTGTGCGGTATCCGAACGCGCTCCCCGGCTGATCGCCTGCATGGTGGTAACGCCGGTAGCACCGTGCCTCGATCATGATGGGCCCGCCTCCGGCACGCATGTCCGTTGCGACGGCGGCGAGAAGACCGTGGATGCCGACAACGTCATTGCCATCGATCCGGTATCCCTTCATGCCATACGATACCGCCCGTGCATAGAGCTCTTCAATCGCGCAGGCCTGCTTGAGGGGTGTGGCGACCGCATAGGCGTTGTTTTCGATGATGCACACGAGGGGGACTCCCCACAGTGCCGCGATGTTGCAGGCTTCGTGGAAGGAGCCGATGTTGGTCGCGCCATCGCCGAAGAAACAGACCACGATGTTGCCGGTGCCCCGGAATTTCTCGGCATACGCCGCCCCTGCTGCAAGGGGAATGCCCCCGCCCACGATCGGATTGGACCCCAGGAATCCCGCTTCCGCATACCGGAGGTGCATTGAACCGCCCCGGCCGGAACAGTAGCCCGATGCCAAACCCATGATCTCCGCGAGTGTACGTTCGATCACTTCCTGGCCGGCGGGAGGAAGCGGACCGGTGCCGGGGTCCCATTCGTCGGGGATGACGAACTGGAGCGCTTTGGCGAGGAACTCATGGTGCGACCTGTATGTCGCGACCATCTTGTCGGTTCTGCGGAGCGCGCTGACGACACCCGCCGCCACGGCCTCCTGTCCCACGCTGGTATGCACGGGTCCCCAAACGCAATCGTCCGCCTTCAGCCGCAAGAGCGCGTGTTCGAATTCGTTGATGAGCACGATATCGAACAGCATGCGGGATGCGGCGTGAGGATGCAATCCCCGCAGATCGTTTTCCTCGGAGTGCCATTCCTCAAAGTGTGTTTCTACCTCAAGCTTGGTCTTTTTCATGTCTAGTCCATCACCAGTCCGCCGTTCACATCCAGTATCTCTCCTGTGACGTACTTGGAGCGCTCGGAAGCGAGCCACAAGACCGCTTCGGCGATCTCCTGCGGCTCTCCATACCGTTTAAACGGGATTTTTGCCGCGAAGTCCTTGTTGGCCTTGTCGCCCCATGCGTCGGTCATCGGAGTTCTGGTCGGTCCAGGGCAGACGGCATTCACGTTGATGCCGAAGGGAGCGGCCTGCAAGGCCAGGCTTTTCGTGAAGCAGATCACCCCCGCCTTACTCGCCGCGTAGTGAGCCCCGACCACGAGTCCGCCGATCTTTGCCGAGGCGGATGCCATGCTGATGATTTTCCCTCTGCCGCGGGTTTTCATATGCCGGAATGCCTCGCGCGAGAGGAGGAACACGCTGCGCAGGTTCACGGCCAAAATGCGGTCCCAATCCGCCGCTTCGATCTCGAGGATCGGAGTCTCCTTGGAGATTGCCGCGTTGTTCACTAAAATGTCCAGCGTGCCGAAGGCGGTCAGGGTCGAATGCACGAGGTGTACCGCGGCTTGTTCATCGGACACATCCAGCGTGACGGTTGATGTCTTTCCGCCGTCGTCAGCTATTTCCCGGGCGACTTCCTCTATCCCTTCCTTCCTGAGGTCCGCCAGCACGACCGTCGCCCCCTCCTGGGCAAACAGGCGGGCCGTAGCCCGTCCGATCGCACCCCCCGCCCCCGTGATGATTGCCACTTTGCCGCTCAGATCCATGGTGCTTCAGTGCTCCTGTATAAGAGGTAGTGTTTCTGATGCGCGGTTCAGCACGGCAACGGACGCATCCGGCCCCAGCCGTGCAAACGCCATCGCGAGCGCGGATTGCGGATCGGGTGCATATTCCAGATTCACCTGACGGATGACATCGGCCGGGATACCTTCCGTCACAAGGATGCAGGTGACATGCTTTTCGAAGGTGGCTTCCGCAACCTGTATCATATGCACCGCAGCCACCCGGTGGGTGAACTTCCCTTCCTCAACGAAACGGAGGATCTCCTGTTTGGAGCGGTAGCCGACCCGGCGGATGTCTTTTTCATGGGTGACCGACAGCCCTTCGTAGCAGGGGGACACGATGATGATCACGCCGCCGTCGCGCACGGCCACCGATGCGTTGTCAAGGGCTTTGTTCACCTGCCAGAACTCGATGTCAAAGGGGAAGCCGTCGGCAACCACAATATCCGCCTTCTCAGGCAGGGTCACCGTATGGGCTTCGAGAGCGAGCGGAACGCCCTTTCTGTGTGCCTCAACAGGGTGGCCGTACACGGCGCCGCAGATTTTTCCGTGTCCGTCCAGAACGACGTTCAGAATGGCATTGAGTCCTGCAGTCATCGCAGAGTTGTCGATCGCTTCCCGGATGGGATTCTCCCTCTTCCCGAGCACTTCTTCCGCGGGAATGCCGACGCGCACCCAATGGAAGTCAGCACTTGTCTTCGGGCCGCACAAGCCCGGAATAATGATGTTGCAGCCGCCGGTAAATCCGCACACATCCATCGGCATGATCTGACCCAGGCCGAGGATGAAATCAAAATCGCGCATCTTCCTGTTCACCCAGACGTCGATGCCCGGGGCGACGCGACCGGCAAAATAGAGGTTCTGGGGGTTTGTCCACTCGTGGTTTGTGACCCTGAACCTGTCGACGATGTCGCTGCCCAGTTTTTGACACATTTCACTGTCGCTCATCGCGCGATGGGAGCCGAGCGCCATGATGATTTCCACAGACCGGTCAGGGATGCCGGCTCTCCCGATTTCAGCCAGAACGGGGGGCAGCATATCGCGGACGGGAGTAGGCCGGTGATGGTCATCCGACACGATAAGCACTTTCCGTTTCCCCGCGAGCGCCCCGGCGAGTGTCTCGGCCCCGACCGGATGCGTCAGCGCATCCGCAAGGATCTCCTCCGATGAGCGTCCCGGAGTCATGAGGGGAGGAGCGAACACCCCCATGAGATTCCGGTCGGGGATCTCCATCGGGTTCACATCGTTATAGGGGAATCGGATAAGGGCCATGAAGAATGCTTTGAGTGTTTCGTGTGGTCCCTCCGAAGGAATGCCTTCGGGGCAACACGCTATTGGAAAAGGCTGCCGCAGATCAACTTCGGGACGTGTCTGCCTGCTGGCAGGGAGGGACTGTGCCCTTTGTTGAATGCAAAGAAAAGTCTAGTGCGACCCTGCGAACTGGCTTGTGGATCCGAGCCCCTCGCTTCCGAGTCCCTGATACCCCCCGTCAACAGGGAGATCTGCGCCGGTGATAAAGGCGGCGTCGTTGCTCAGGAGAAAGAGGATGGCGGCGGCGACTTCGACTGTTTCGCCCAGACGCCGCAGCATATGATATTCGCCCCAGGCCGGCTCCCATTTCGCGCGATCGCCCCCCGCGGCCTTCTCGACTTCACGGGTCCATATCCAGCCCGGGCTCACGCTGTTCACGCGGATCCCATACGGGGCAAGGTCAAGTGCGATGCACCGGGTGAGGTTTTCGACCGCCCCCTTTGCGCTGTTATAGGTCCAGCGATTCGGCTGCGCGATCCGTGCGGAGATGCTCGATACGTTCACGATCGCGCCCCCGCCGTTCTTCTTCATCGGTCCGGCGACGTTCGCCGCCATCGTCGCGTAGGCGATCGGACCCACCTGGAAGGTCCGCTCCCAGTCGGCGCGTTCTGCATCCAGTCCCTTGGCCACGAAGGAGAATGCGTTGTTCACCAAAAAGTCCACCCGTTGCCACTTCGCAACTGTGTCGCGCACCACGGATGCGCAGAACTGCTCGTCTGCCATGTCTCCCACCAGCGAGAGCACCTCGAATCCCTCGCGCTTCAGGCTCTTTTCCACATCGGCTCCCAGGTCCGGTTCAATACCTGTGAGCGCCACTGAGGCTCCCTCGCGGCAGAGCTCCCTGACGGTGGCGAGCCCGATGCCTGCCGAGCCGCCCGTCACGATCGCGACTTTTCCTTTGAACCTGTCGCGCACCGGGGTTCTCTCCTTCATGGTTTCTTCCCCTCCTTTTTGCCGGACAAGCGCTCGGGAACGAGGGGGTCGTACAGCGGGAGGAGGATATCCGCTTCCTTTGTGATGCGTGTGTACGCCCCCATGCATTCGTCCATGCTTTCCATGATGCCGAGGGGTATCATCTCTTCGACGTTTTTGTACTTGAAAAAGCAATCGGACGCGACGAGCTTGCCTTTGGC
>PMCM01000006.1 GCA_003154155.1 Ignavibacteriota bacterium
GGCCAGCGATCATTTCGTCGATCTGTTCGCTCGCGGTCATTGAAGTCCTCCTGGGATGAACGTTTCTGCTTTCAAGGTAATCAGGATTTGCGGGATATCAAAGTAATCGTGTCGAAAGAATGCACGGTGCACCTCGAACACGTCGCCATTCCCAAGGGCGATAACAGATTGGACAAGCCCCATACGACTGGATGTCAGGTATTCTCGGACATGATATAGTCTGTTCCCCTCAAGCAAGCAGATTCCGAAATGAGGTGCGCTCGTGAAGAGGTAAGATGCGCAATCAAAACGGTGCTTATGACCGAGCATTTGCGAATGTATTGACATGATGCGACAACGCCGCAGAATAAACGGGCGGGGAGAGAGGTCATCCCTGCGGCGCAAGTCGTAAAGTCTTTCTATCCAACTGTTCAAGGAGAGTCATTATGAAGAAACTTGCCATCGTTCTTCCGATTGTCATAGCGGCAGGTGCGCTGCTATTGACTGCCTGTGAGAGTCCGATCTGGTCACGTAGCGACACTGAGGTTGCTTTTGACAGCAGTGGGCACGTGACAAAGGATGTCACATATACCTACGATGGTAAAGATACGGAGAACTACTCGGCGGGTGGCACATACGAAGATGTCCAAAAGGCTTGGGATGCCACAAGCTCAACGTGGAAACAATCCGCCGGCGACAAAGGTACGTACTCCTATGATACACGCATTCGAATGCTGACGATCAACTACACCCAGAAATGGAATGGTGGCATAAATGGAAGTTATGTCACGCTTACCTCCGGGTCCACTGATACCAAGACAGATTCATGGAACCAAGTACTCGGTTCTACCAACGAATATCCCGCTTACCTTGGGAGCGGCGGGGCTTACGTTCAAACGGAGAATGTAACGTACTGGGACNNCCCCGCCGATCTATCGACTTATGCCTACACCACTGAATATGTAGTCTATGACGCTACCGGCACGGCAACCTCTGGCAGCAGCAAGACCAACTACGTCTACACCGTGAGCGCGATCTTCCCAGGCAGTGTGACAAGCCTCGACAACGCCAAAGGGCAGACCGTTACCTTGGATTACCTGAAATATGTCAGCACGCCATACACATGGTCGTCGGGCAGCACTTTCACCGCCGGCACCCCTACGACATACAATAGCTCAGGGAGTAACACGGTCAGTGTTGCAAGTGATGGTCCTTATCTCACCTTTCCCAGCATAACAGTAGCCAGGCACATGACAAGCAAATAATCTCTTCGCTATCCGCTTACAGCCGGACCGGTTTCTGCCGGTCCGGTTTTACAACATCGTCCACGATGTGCCATGCATTTTGGGACAGTAAAACAGCCCTCGCTGGCAGGACCAAGCTCAAGAACTAATACCTTCGCAGGGGCTGGCGACAGCAGCATCCCTTTTCGGATTCGAGGAGGTCGCGCTGGATCGCTTGCAGTGCAGGGATGGGGTGACGGAGTATTGGCAGGTATTGTTCCCAGTTTCAAACGAGCAGATTGACTTCACTCATGTCCCTTCGTTATCTTTTGTTATTACCCGCTTCGCAGGAGGATCGATAATGGCGACTCCAGAAAGCCCTGATCTCAATCTGTTTCACCCTCACTTCTTAAGCATACAAAAGCCCATCGTTCTCGTGGCTGATGATGACGTAATGATACGCAATCTTGTGACACTCCTCATGCAAGGCGAAGGCTATGTCGTTCTATCCTCTTCCGATGGTCAGGAGGGACTGGAGCTTTCACGCAAATACCCGGGAACAATTGATTTGCTGATCACCGATATGGAAATGCCCAGACTCAACGGAATGGACCTTTGCTCTCACTTGCTCCAGGAGCGACCCGGAATCAGAGTAATACTGATGTCGGCGGGAGACATAAGCGAAATCGTTAGCAAAAACGTGAACTTGCCGTTCTTGCCAAAACCGCTTGATGGGGCGGCACTAATAGCAAGAGTCCGGGCAGTCTTGGGTGCTCCTGTCTATGAGCAGACGCAAGCTCCAAATAAGCCTTGATGAAGTGGAATTGCAAAAAAGTGTGATCAAATCAGTTGCTTGACAGTATCACTGATAGACCAGGCTNNAACAGTATTACTGAAAGAACAGGCTCGATATCGTCCTCTTTCGCGGTGGCAACGCTGCTTTGTTTGAGGTTCCAGTCCCGGTTTATCATTCCATCGCGTCCTTTATACACAGCAGTGCTTCTTGTGAAACTTCGCCCGCTGACAATATACTCTTCGAAACACCAAATCATGGAGACGTGAAATGAAAGCTAGTCTCGCGTTCCTCTTCTCCGCACTGCTCTTTCTCGACACCGTTTCGTCCGTCGGGGCCCAGACCAAGGGGGAGACCTTCTTGCTCGACGTGAGCGGGTACGGCGGATGGGGCATTGCCTCGCTGAACAGATACAATGGAACACCTTTGATCGAAGCTCTGGATACGAGCAGCGTGCCTACGTGCATTGAATCGAATGCGATGTACCTTTTCCCGGCGGGTGTTTTCTCGGCGGGGTATCGCTGGGATATGATCAGCGCCACGTATATCACGGGATTCGGTAAGGATGCTTTGGGAGCGCAGCACGACCAGGGCATCTTCGAATCGAACGTCGACGGGATCGCCGCATACGCCAGAATCCCATGGCTTTTCCCGTACGTGTTTGCCGGCATAACCGCCACTTATTACGCCGTCTTTGATCCTCTCCATACGGCTGACGCCAGGAGCGAATTCTGCCCCGGGGTGCGCGCGGGAGTGGGGGTCCTTTTCATCCCTCTCAGTTTCGACCTGGGCGGCGGGACGACTCTCCGTGTGATGGCCGGTCCAGAAGTCATGGCGGGCATGCTCTTCCCTGTAGATCTTTTGTACTCCTACCTGCGCGTTCATGCGCGTATCAACGTGCAGATAGCTTTCGCATCGTGAGTTGTCCAGAGAAGGAATGAGAAAATGAAGCACATTGCAAAACCGGCCTTTATGACGTTTCTGCTCTGTATGAGCATGCTCGGGTGCCGGCTCTTCATCGGCATGCCCAAGACGGGATGGGAGCTCGTGGGCTCGCGCGGCTTCTCGGCAACGGGGGGTTTAGGCGCCATACTCGATTGCACGGCGACCGGAGCGGTGATCGCCTATACCGACAGCGGGGATCAAAGCTTATACAGTCTTGCCGTTCGTTCCTGGGACGGGACTTCCTGGACGCCATTGGGTAGCGATTATCTCTCGACGAATGTTCTCCCCGGCGCGGGAATCGATGGCTATATGCTCGCACTGGATGCCTCGGGCTCACCGGTGGTCGGGTGGATCGATTTCAACAACGGCACGCGGACTTTTCACATTCGACGATACGCAAGCGGCGCGTGGACGGCGGTCGCAGATTGTCCTTTACCCTCGACGAGTCCGATCTTCGAGTTGCTCGACATGAGCATCGATCCCACGGACAATCAACCGGCCGTCCTCGTGGTCGAGACCAGCCCGTCGAAATTTCTCGCGGTGTACAAGCCGAATGGAGCCAATTGGAATTCCAGTCAGATCGGCGTCAACTTTCCGCTCCCTTCATTTACTTCCTTCGCACGGCTGAGCTTCGATTCGTCGAATAATCCTTGGATAGATTGCGTGAATATCGACACCACACCGTACACGTTGGAAGTCCTCCATTGGAACACATCGTCCTGGGATGATTGGAGCCCGTTGCCAGCCATCTCCTGCAACATCGTCTACGATCCGGTTCGCTTCGATCCCGTTGGCAAAGCCTACGTGGGATTCATTTGGGCCAGTCCCAACACTCCGAACGACGACCAATGGCCACGCGTGATGAAGCAGACCTCAGGCACGACCTGGGCCGACCTGGGCACGCCGCCCGTCACCGTCTATGGCGACAGTTCGCAGTTCTCCTTCGTTCTCGCGCCGGACGGCACGCCCCACGTCGCGGTCGCGGAAACACTCGACACCGGCTATCTTGAGGTAAGCGTGTTGAAATTCAACGGTACCACCTGGGCAGGTGTCGGCAGGCGCGGCTTCACGAATGGAAGAGCGGGTCAAATACCATCTCTCTCTTTCGATTCGGCCGGGGCCCCCTGGGTGGCGTACAGCGAGGTCGGCAAAAAGAATGTGAAGAGCGTGCAAAAATACGTGGG
>PMCM01000116.1 GCA_003154155.1 Ignavibacteriota bacterium
CAGCGCATGGCCAACTGTGTGGTGATGACGGAAGCTTTCTGCTCGTGCATGAACGTAACAAAGTGCTGGAGATGGTACCCCATGTCGATGAGCTTGTACCCGAGTGGGCGACGCATCGCGAGATACTCATCTATTGCTTTGCGTAAAGAGATCATTGCTGGCCACCTTCCGGCCAAGGCTGTGCCAGTCGGCGGAGGGATGAGAGATCTACCTTCGCATAGAGGGCCGTGGTGTTGAAACTGCGATGCCGGAGCAGGTGGGCGATGTCCGCAAAGGAGGCCCCCGATCGCAGCATCTGTGTGGCCAGGGTGTGACGAAACAGATGAGCACCGGTATGTGGGCCGGCAAAGCCCCCCTGCTTGAGGCGTCGGGCCACAATCGTTGAGACAGCAGCTGAGTTGACGAATCCGCGTCGCGGAGCGCGCAGGCAAACAAACACCTGTCGCGTGGAACACGGAGGCCGGCCTTTCTTCAGGTACATGGCGATCGTCTGTCCGACATCGGGAGGAAGCGGAAGCCGCGTCGTCCGGTTACCCTTGCCACAAATGGTGATCTCTCCTGAGCGCCAGTTGATGTCATCAAGTGTCAGTCTGACCACCTCACAAGCTCTCAAACCCAGCCGCGCGAGCAAGAGGAGAATCGCGTGGTCGCGGCGTCCGTGCGACGTTCGCCGGTCACACTGGCGCAAGACATGCCGAACCTGATGTGCGTGAAGGAAACTCGGCAGAGGGGCGAGCGTCCAACTGGGAATGCCCGGCACGCAGGCGGCGAGATTGATCCTGATCTCTCCACGCTGTTGCAGATAGCTGAAGAAGGAACGAAGAGCGGTTACCATCAGACCCGCGCGTTGGGGACTGAGGTGGGAAGCTTCCTCGCGGACAATTCGGAGAACCTCAGCGGGGCGCAACGCAGCAAAGGAGACTGGTCTGTCGGTGCTCTGAGCCTGGAGAAAGCAATGAACAACTCCCCGGTAGTTCAGTCGCGTTGAAGCGGCAAGTCCACGTTCCAGTGACAAATAGCGGTCGTAGTCGGCTTCGACGCCCTGGTGCGGATTATTGATCAGAGGACGAGTCTTCGTCTCGAGCAGACCTTCATCCTGCAAAAGTCGTAGAATCCTCCTCAATATCGATCTGTCATCGTGCAGCGTGCGGAAGTGGACATTACGATACTTCAAGTACTGATCGACCGTTTTCTCTGTCAGGTCGCTAACCTGGAGTTGTCTCCTATGAAGCCACTCGTTCAGATTGGCAAGCAGACAAAAGAAGTTCTCGGAAGATCTCTCCGTGTAACCTTGCTCAGACAGATGCCACACGTATGTGGGCACAACACCGCTCAACGGGCCGTGAGATAGCCGGGCGGAAAGCTGTGGAGTAAAGGCAAAGATGGCCATGATGTCTCCTCCTGTGATGGGATCTCAGGAGAAGACATAACCAAACTATGCCGAGTGTACAAGTAGGAAACGACCGAATCCACTGACGTGCCCCGCACTGCTCGGCATAGTCCGGAACTCGGCATAGTGGCGAAGGCTGTGGAAATGAACCCTATCATCGGCTAGTTTCGCTTTTCGGACATATCGTTTGAAGAGATGAGACACCCAATCGCCTGAGACTCTGCCGCCATTTAATGTGAATACATACTCTCCGGATTGACGATCTCTCTTAGTTCTCAACAACTCGTGCGCTGTGCTGTTTAGCGGAATCGTGCGCCGCTTTCCCTGTTTGGTCTTGAATCGTGGGCTACTTTGAATGTGAATCACTCCCCTCTCCATATCGACATCCAACCATCTGAGATTCACGATTTCCGCTCTCCGGAGTCCAGTCAGTACAGCAAACACAACCAGCTCACGAAACCAGACTTCCGGTATTTTGTGGATCAGTTTTTCAAAATCCCCTGGCGTCAGGAAGATGGGCGATTGTTCTGGAACCTGGGCGAAAGGTACACCTTTGCAGGGATTCTGATCAATCATCTTCCACCTTAGTGCAGTACCAAACGCGGATTTCAACATCCGGAGTTCAACGTTGACGGATACCGGTTTCACCTCCTGGAGTCTCATCGTTTTGTATCTATCAATGTGAACAGCCGTTATCTCAGTAATCAAGATGTTCTTCACTACCCGCTTGAAGCCCTTCAATACATTTCGAAAAAGATCCACTGTCCTTTTGGCGTTGTGGACCTCCGCATACGTCATGAATTCTGTCTGAAATTGGGGGTAGTTGATGGTCCGATGTGCCGGTTCAATAAGCGCCTTAAAATCGGAGAGCGCTTTCAGTGCCTCAGACCGGGTTGTCGCTCCGGTGCTTTTCCACCGTCTTCGGCCATCTTGATCGTAGACGATATAATAGAAGCCGTTGCATCGTTTGAATAGTGAGAATCTGGCGGGAGTGGTTGCCATGCTAACCTCCTCGATTGCCTGGGGATAGGCCGAGTTTGTTAGCATTTCTGTTAGCAGTGGCACCAAATAAAAAGGACTCAGTCTCCTAAGTCCTTGATTTCATTGAGCNNCCTGCTGATTACGAATCAGCTGCTCTACCAGCTGAGCTACGCCAGCATGAATCAGAAGATACGAGGATTCTCAACAAAGTGCAATGCGGAAATTAGACATCCCCTGGCTTGTCGTCATGCACTGTAACCGCGCGCACGTGCGATTTACGCATCCGGATGTTCAACATTTCCACGAACACCGAGAACGCCATCGCAAAGTAGATATACCCCTTGGCAATATGCTGATGCAGTCCCTCCGCCACAAGCGTCACCCCGATCAGCAAGAGAAAACTTAGCGCGAGCATGGTGATCGTGGGATGCCGGTGGACAATTGCGCTCACCCCGCCCGAGGCGATCATCATCACGACAACCGCGATGATGATCGCCGCAATCATGATGCCGACCTGGTTCGCCATCCCCACCGCCGTGATAACTGAATCGAGCGAAAAAACGATATCCAGGACCATGATTTGTACGATGGTGCCCCAGAACGATCTCGCTTTCCGCGCGGCGTGTTGCTCTTCGGGACCCTCGAGCTTTTCATGGATCTCAAACGTGCTTTTGGCGATCAGGAACAAACCACCAACTATAAGAATCACGTCCCTTCCCGACACTGCAAACTCCGCAACCGAAAACATCGGTTCGGTCAGACGCATGACCGCCGCCAGTGAAAGGAGCAGCAACACCCGCGAAATCAACGCCGCCCCGAGGCCAAGGGTTCGTCCCCGCGCCTGCTGGTGCGGCGGGAGCTTCCCGGTAAGGATGGAGATGAAGATGATATTGTCAATCCCGAGGACAATCTCCAGCACCGTCAGTGTGACGAGTGCTATCCAGGTCTCCGGTTGAGACAGCCAGCCCATTTCATTTCCTCATCGCAACGGCCTCCTCTGCCGCATGCTCGGGCGCGGAGGCACGGGTTCATTTCATCAGCTGTAAAGCGGATTCGATGTGCAGCCGGGCCTTCGTACGCACGTCGTCGGAAATCTCCATCGTGTCGAGCTTGCGCAGCGCGGTTTCGGCACGTGATTTCAGCAGGATGACCTCCTGCGGGGCGTCAGCCGGTTGAAGCGATATCCGGTTACCGGTCTGTACGGCCAGGATGAGATCCTCGGGCGACCATTCCTTCGGCCACTGATTGTTCAACAGCGCCATCGCCCTGTGTAACCGCGACAGGACTCCCGGAACGCCATTCAGTGACGGCACATGCAACGTCGACGCGCGAAGCGTGACTTCCACCTGTTGTGTCTTCAGTGTGCGTGGCACGTGGATGACAACGGTCATNNTGACGCCATTGCATTCAACACTGGCCGGCGGCCAGGTTAAAGCACATCGGATTTCATAGGATCTGCTCTCAGCCATGCCGGCGTATGCACCGCCGCGGGGTCCTATCAGCACGACGATGGAGCCATCCCGGGCGACATGCGATTTAACAGCCGTCAGCGCATACTCGCCCCGCTGGTAGCCGAGGGAATTGCCTTCGTCTTCATAGACTCCCGTGGCGCCATCTGCGCCCGGGAACACATTAAGGATCAGCGGATCCACCGGCTTCTCACCGGTATACGTCATGTCCGGTTGCATCGGAATAATGGACCCAGCGCGCAGATACACGGGGGTTTCTTCCAGGGCGAACTGTCGATCCATGATTACCGGACCGCTGAGGAGCGCACCGGTCGACCATTCGATCCATTCGCCCGGGGGAAGCCAAACGCGGCGCGTGGCAACGTGGCTCTCTGCGTCGACGGGTGTGACGATGGGAGCAACGATCATGTCGTTCCCGAAATAGTATTCATCCGAAAACGTATATGCTTCGGGAACCTCCGGGTGCTCATAGTACAGCGGATGTACAATTGACACGCCGCTTTCATATGTGCGCCGCGACGACGTATAGGTATACGGTATCAACGCATAGCGCAGCCTGTATGCCTCGCGCATCACACGGAAATACTCATCCGGGTAAGCCCAGAGGCGCCGCTCAGCGTCAGGATTCTTCGTCGTGTGTGTGCGAAGAATGGGACTGAACGCACCGAACTGGATCCAGCGCGTGTAGAGTTCGGGGCTCACCACGCCCGGCATGTGTCCTCCAATATCATGACTCCAGTAGCCGAACCCCACGTTTGCCGCCGTTGCGGTGAAGTAGGGCTGGAAGGCGAGCGATTTCCATACGGAAATGACGTCGCCGGAAAAGCCCACCTGGTACCGGTGATTCCCTAGACCGCCCCAGCGGTGGAACAACAGTGGCCGTGTGGTGTTGCGCCGCTCCATGTCCGTGAAAAACACGTAATTCAGCCACCACGTGGGAGTGACACCCGGGATCTTTGTCGTTCCCCATTGCTGCCAATCCAGCCACCAGAAATCAACCCCCCGACGTTCCAGCGGATGGATCACCTGTTCAAAGTAGTTGGTTGCAAATCGCTTGTCGACGATGTCGAAGGGTATGTATTTCTTCGTTGCGGGGTCGATTCCCATCGCACGCGCCATGGCGGGGTACTGTTCTTCATGCGGCTGAATCCCCGAGGCAGGATGGACATTCAGGGTTGTCTGCAGCCCGTGGTCTTCGCACCAATGCAGGAAGGCATCGGGGTCCGGAAAGTACGCGCGGTCCCATGTGTAACCGGTCCATCCAAGCGTCTGGCCTGCCTGATCGCGCACATCCTTGCTCCATCGCTGATTGAATGTCAGGTGCCAATCCATGTCCACCACGAGAACGTCGAGCGGCACACTGTGCTCCCGGAATTCCTCCACCAGGTCCTCGAATTCACGATCGGTATACGCCCAGTACCGGGACCNNAAACGCGGCGGCATGGGGATTCTTCCAGCCACTTTGATGAAGTCGCCGAGAGCGTCTTTGTAAGAATGACCGTAGCCAAAGAAATACCAATCCTGTCTCTCCCCTGCCGGCCTTGGAAGCACCCATGGCCACGCACTCGTGTCAAACAACTGGCGTCCTGTGTCATCGACAAGCACCCATCCGTCGCGCGAAAGCAATCCCGGTTCGAGGGGCGTGGTACCTTCCACGCCGTCGAGAGTTCTTGTAGTCCCCATCAGGTTGGCGGTGTCCTTCATACCCGGCCGCCAACCGACAGACCGGCCGTTGAGCTTCATACTGATGGTCAGATTCTCCGGCGAAAACCGTTCGGTGTTTTCCTTGTACCGCAAGGTGAGTGAATCCGTTGCGATGATCAGCCAGTCGCCGTCACGATGCACCGAGTACGGCGGCACGGCGAGGTGCCGGTTGAGGAACACCAGCGATGCGTGGTTTTCGAACACGCCATCCGCGGACCATTCCAATCGGAGGAGCCGGGAGGTCAGGACCGTAAACCGGACGTTGCCGTTCTTTACGATTGCCGCGCTGTCCGCCTGCGGCTCTCTGGCATCGGTCGCATGGGAGAAGACTGTGGTGCTGAGGGTGAGGACCGCGGTGGCTGCAAGATTCCGCAGCGTCCTGGTGACGTGGTGCATGGGCAGATCCTCCGGCTCTTGAGGGTTGAACTCGCGTTAGTTCTTTTCCGTTCCAACGATCTCCATCAGCCTCTGCAACATCGGTTGGATTTCACGGTCCCAGAAGGCCCAATCATGCCTGCCGGGCAGCTCATGATACTCATAGGCAAGGTGGTGGGCGTGGAGAGAATCCGTCAGGGCCCGGTGGGCCGGAAGGAACTGGGGGAACTGGTCCTGGATGCCTGCAGCCAGGTATAGGTACGGCGTTTTTTCGCGGTCACTCCTGACCGCCAGAGAGAGAACATCATGTTCGTCATAAAAGGCGCCAGGCTCTTCGCCGAATGCCTGAATGGCTGCCGCCACGCTGGCTTTGGGAACGTTCGGCCTCATCGATTCCATGTCATGAGTGAAGTTCACCGCACCACTCAGGCTGCCGGCAAAGCGGTACCTCGAAGGATGGCGGAGGGCAAGCATTAGAGACCCATATCCACCCATGGAGTAACCGGCGATAGCCGAATGGGTCGTGTCGATGCCGTATTTCGACAGGACCGCCCGCGGAAGATCGTCAACAATATAGTCCTCGAATCGTTCGCCTTCTTTCATTCGTGCATTCACGTACCAGGAGCTGCCCGCAGCTGGCATCACGATGATCAGCCTGTAGACTGCCGCATACCGACAGATACCGGACCTGGAACTCCATTCCATGCCGCTCCCTCCCTCTCCGTGCAGAAGGTAAAGGACAGGATATCGGTCGCCCGCCCGGTAGCCGGAAGGAAGGAGCACGAAATAGCGCATCATGCGGTCCAGCGAGGGGGAGAAAGCACTGTCTGCGATGAGCAGCGTTTGTGACAGCGCAGCGCTCACCGGCAGGACACTCAGAAGTACCATCAGGACACGCATACGCATAGAGGTCAACCTGGAAGTATCGGGAACAAGCGTGCATTTGCTCCCCGTGCGACAACCAGTGCGGCATAGGCGAAGAAGGGGGCCGCAAACACGTCGATGGCATAATGGACATGCTGAACCAGGACGCACGCGGCCACCCCGGTGACGCAGACCAGGAACAGTGCACGCGTGGCTTTTGATGGCATCACCAGAGACAGCAGAAAGAGCGTCGACGTGTGGCCGGAAAAAAAGAGGTCCCTGGTGAGGGTCGTGCCCGTGCCGAAAAACTCCACAAAGGGGTCCTTCAACGCGAGCATGGTCGCGGGCGGATCGAGCGGCACCAGGAACATGGCGACGATGCGGAACACGGCCATGATCACATAGGTTTGGAAGGCGAGCACGCATCGTTCCGGGTGCCGCGCGAGCACGATAAGTCCGCCGACGAGACCGACATAGATGAAGCCGAACGTCAGCCATGTGACATCGTGGGGAGGCACAAGCCGGAGGACCGGATCATCGATGATGCAGCCGTGTCGTGATTCCACGAAGAGCAGAAACCGGGAAAGCACGAACAGCACGAGAGCGAGAGCGGGAACCGTCACCAGAACGCGTGTACGGAAGCCGCGGGCGCGCCACGCAGCGCGCCAGAGTCCGGATACGGGAGCAAGGGTCATTGACGAATGGATGGTGTCGTGCGACATGAGACAACACGGGCCCGGCGAGGGACACCGCCGGGCCCAAAAAGCTACTCACTCCCCCGTCGAAAGTCAACCATTATTCCGGCTGCATTTCCGGCGCTGCACGGCAGGGCACGGCATCCGGACCGGACTCGATCGCTCCAGTTCACTACTCAAAAAGCCAGTTGAGGAAACGCTGAATCGTGCCTTTGGGTGATCCCCGACGTTCCTGGTACGGCTCCCATGCCACATACTTCTCCCTGCTGACGATCCCCACAGGACCGCGGTAGATGCCCCCGTGAAGGAATGCATCGTAGACACGGACCGCAATAACGTTGTCGCGATCGACGAGGAGTTTCTCGGGAGGGATGGTGTACGCACGCCAAAGCTTGTACTCGTACGCTTCGGAACGGCCCATCCGGCCCGTTTTCCCTATCCGTTCGCCGTTGAGGTACACTTCATCCACATCATCGATCTTTCCGAGAAAGAGAATGAGGTGACGACTGTCGAGCGAAGGTGATAGCCGGAATTTCACACGGTACCAGCCGTACCCATCGTAATCTTTGTGCCCTTGAGTTTCCCAGTAGGCCGGAACGCGCACATCCTCCCATCCGGCATCGTTACATTGAACGGATTTCCAGGCCATGTCGTCGCCGACGGAGAATTTCCACATGGGTGGGAGTGGTTGATCGACCACCAGCGGATGGATATCTTCGAGTATGGCGGGAACCGTCCCTTCGATGTTACCAGCATCGGATGCCCCCCCCAGCATTCCGCCCGCCTGCTGGTCATCGTATACGCGCACCGCAATCACGTTCGGTGCCCCCAACCTGAGGCAGTATTGCGGCAATTGATACCTGGCATCCTGACTGTATGCAGTGATAAAATGGGGAGGAAATTGCCCCATGAAGCCGATGAAGTGTCCGTTCACATACACTTCATCCACATCGTCGATTTTCCCCAGATCCAGGTAGAGTTGTTTCTCCCCCCAATCGGCAGGAATTACCACGCTCTTCCTGTACCAGCCATAGCCATCATACCCCGGAAAACCCTGTTCCTCCCAGGCACCCGGAACGTGCAACGTTGCCCATTTGTCATCGTTGAATGCGGGGTCGGCCCAATGCTGGTCGTCGCCAATCTCGAAACGCCATTCTCCGCGGAGGTCGATGAGGCGGTGGAGTTGTTGTGCAGTCACACTGCTGCCCGCACCCATGAGCAGCATGAGGGCAGGCAGCAGTGTGAACAGGACACGGGGACTGCGACGAAGTACGAGTGGTGCTGGCATGTGCAGGTTACTCCGGCCGAACGTATTTGGTGTTGGGGGTTCCCAGCAAGGCAATCTGGAGCCGCAGGGCGACACTATTGAACAGTTCCTCGGGGGTGTCGAACTCACGAACCGCCTCCTCCTTGAACAACCCGGGAGTGTCGAAGACCAGGCTTGCGAGAAACGCCTTGTACCGGACTGATGCATTCGGACCCGCAACGGAAAGCGAGCTGATCTCCTGACGCAAGCCGGGGCACTCAAGTTCGGGTACGTACATTTTCATCCGGACGACATGGGCAAGGGCCGATTCAATGACACCGACATTGCCGGACTTCAGGCAATTTGTGTACTTGCAGGCGATCTTTCCAAGATCTGTGCTCCGGTGTGTTTCGAGCGAGGAGAAAAACCGGTTCTGCGCTGCAGCCGTCATGGTGGCCATCACCACGACTGCCATCACCGTCACTGCGACTCTCGTTTTCATGGGGGCTCCCTTTGTGAATGAACCACTGTTGTTTGTCCACGCATCTGTAAGAAGATACGGTGGCGGGATGTCCAAGATGTCCACAGAGAGTAATCAATTGTCACAAAATGTCACCGGCGCAGGAAGAGCCTACACAACCAGTTTGTAGCCGGCGCCGTGGATCGTGAGGATCACACGCGGGTGTGCCGGATCAGCCTCCACCTTCTGCCGCAGCCGGAGTATGAAATTGTCAACGGTGCGTGTGCTGACCGACTCATCATACCCCCAGACCTCCGTCAGCAGCCGGTCGCGAGTGACGGTCTGATTGCGGTGGTCATATAGGAATTTAAGGATTTCCAGTTCCTTTGGGGTCATCGGCAGCGCCTTGCCGTTGCGTTCGGCAGTGTATGCGGGGAAATCGATCAGCGTGGAACCTATCGTCACATGACCGTCTCCGGAGGTGGAGTGCTCCGACCGGCGCAACACCGCTTTGACGCGTGCAAGGAGCTCGCGCAGACTGAAAGGCTTTGTCATGTAGTCATCGGCGCCCAATTCGAGCCCGAGTATCTTATCCACTTCCCCTCCCTTAGCCGTCAGCATGATCACGGGGGTGCGCACACCGCCGGCCCTGGCTTCGCGGAGCACATCGTACCCGGATTTCCGGGGAAGCATGACATCCAGGATGACGAGATCATACGGATGTCCGAGGAGCGACTCGAGGCCGCTCGTTCCGTCACCGGCAATCTCCACTTCATACCCTTCGATTTCAAGGTTATCGCGAAGGCCCGTCTGCATCGCGGGCTCGTCTTCGATAACGAGAATGCGTGCCATCGTTCACTACCTCCGGTTGCGCCGGTATCAGATCACCGGCGGGAAGATCAAGCGTACGGTCGTCCCCTGTTCCGGGACGCTCGTCAGCGTGATATGCCCCCCGTGGGCATCCATGATGTGTTTCACCAGGGACAGTCCGAGGCCGCTTCCTTTGGTGTCGTGCACAAAGCCGCTGGGGACGCGGAAGAACGCCTCGAAGACCTTTGCGTGATACTGTGGCGGGATGCCGATGCCGTGATCCTCCACCTGCACATAGACGCCCCCGACTTCGCGTCCGGTCGTGACGCGGAGGTACTTGTTCCGGCCGCTGTATTTTGCGGCGTTGTCGAGGAGGTTCAACAGGGCCTCGCCCACCGCCTCCCGGTCAAGCACGGTCCTTAAGTCGTCCTGGGCAAACTCGACGATCGGGGAACATCCCTGATACGCGAGATGCGGCGTGTAGGTGGCGACGACGTCACGGACGACATCGCTCAGGGATCCGGGCGAAAGGTCATATGGCTTGCGGCCTGCCTCCATGCGCGAAAAATTGAGGAGATTGTTGACGAGGTGCGTGAGTCGTTCCGTTTCCCTGAGAATGGTACAATAATATTCCTGTTTCTTTTCCTCGCTTGTGAGACGTCCCATCTCCAGTGTTTCCGCATACATCCGGATCAACGCAAGCGGCGTGCGTAATTCATGAGATACGTTCGACACAAACGTGGATTTCGCCCGGGCCAATTCCACCTGCGCCCGCACATTGCGGTAGATGAGTGCGACGCCCGCGAGCATGAGCACGTTGAGCACGCCGACCAGGGCGATATTTCGCATCAGGCGTGTGTGGACAAGTTCGTCGAGCGTGGCGCCGCGCGAAGCGATCACCACCTCGTGATCGGGGAAAAGCCAGAGATCGCGGCGCTGCAAAATGGCATCCTGCCGCAGAGGCCCGCTGGCCGTGGCCGGCGATTCCTGCCCCTTACGGAATACCGCGAGGACGAATTCCTGGCCCGCCGCATCCGCGAGGCGGCCCGCGAGCATTTTGGCGATGAATTCATCCTCCAGAAACACGAGGCCGGCGAATTCGGGGAGACCGGCGGATGAGTCGTTCGCAAAGATCAGTGCGATTCTCACATTCCCGCCGACCGGCGACGGAAGCACAAACGGTTCCAGTTTACGGTATTCAAGCGAACGGTAGCGTAGCAGCTGATCGAGGCGTCCGCGCTCGCTCCTGAGATGTACCGCGAGACTTTCCTGCAGTGCCCGGCCCGACGCCGCGGTGTCGCGCGACACCAGGACCAGACGGCCTCCCGCGCTATCGGCAATCACCACCGACTCCACCGCCGAGTTGCGCTCCAGGAACGCACGCATGCCGGCTTCGGGTGCGCGGCTGTTTTCATCCAATGACAGGCGTAGCGCGGCCGCCCAGTGGGCGCTCACGTCCCATGCATACTGATTCAGCGAATAGAGGATGACATCCAGCTGCCGTTGATACACATCGCGGATCAGCTGCTCGCTCGACGAGTACGTTCCGATCTGGTATGCAGAGAGGAACAGAACGGGAAGGAGGACGAGAAGGACGATCAGGAGTACCAGGCGGCGTGAAGCGCCGGGAGCACGTTGGATATTCATCAATGCCGGGATAAGGTTATCGGAGACGTAATGTACACGGCGGCCTCCTGAGATTCAACAGTTGCGGGAGGCAATCTCTCCGCACACGCGATAATGCAATAATATAGGAATATTCCGTATATTCAGTCTATATGCCTCCAAGGAATTCCCTGATGCTCCCCGCTCCCTATCGGACCTTCATCCGCCGCATTTCCTCGACGATTCCCCACGACAGGATCATTACTGACGAACTCCGCACGCTTGCCTACGGTACGGACGCAAGCTTCTACCGCCTGATTCCACGGGTGGTGGTGAAGGTCGAACACGAGCAAGACGTGCTCGATGTGCTCTCGCAGGCCCGAGCGCTCTCCTTGCCAGTGACTTTTCGTTGTGCCGGCACCAGTCTTTCCGGGCAGGCGGTTTCAGATTCCATATTGGTGATGCTGGGGCGCGGCTGGACGCGCTGGTCCATCAATGACGACGCGACGGCGATCCGTCTCCAGCCCGGCATCGTGGGCGCGCATGCGAACATGTTTCTTGCTCCGCACGGTCGGAAGATCGGTCCCGATCCCGCATCCATTAACGCGGCCATGATCGGCGGCATAGCCGCCAACAACGCCAGCGGCATGTGTTGCGGGACCGCCCAGAACAGCTATCGTACACTCGCCGCAATGCGCATTATTTTTGCCGACGGCTCAATCCTGGACACGGGGAATCCTGAGAGCCGGACGCACTTCATCGCTTCACACCCTGCGATGATCGGAGCGGTGTCATCGCTCGCCGCATCCGTCAAAGCAAACGCCGTACTCGCCCAACGCATCCGCGACAAATTCAAGATGAAGAACACAACGGGCTACAGCCTGAACGCGCTCGTTGACTTTTCCGACCCGATCGACATCATTCAGCATCTGATGATCGGCTCGGAAGGCACACTGGGATTCATTGCGGAGGTCACGTATGCCACGGTACCCGAGCATCCCCACAAGGCGAGTGCACTGATGGTGTTTTCCGACATTGCCGCGGCATGCGATGCGGTGCCTGTTCTCAAATCCGCCCCCGTGGACGCCGTGGAACTGATGGACCGGGCTTCACTCCGTTCTGTGGAGGAGAAGGCAGGCATGCCGCAGTTTCTGAAAGAACTCGGCCCCGGCGTCGCGGCGCTTCTTGTAGAAACCCGTGCGCCGTCAGCGACGGGACTCCAGAACAACATCCAGACCATCACCGACGCCCTCAGCCGCTTCTCGATGGTGCGTCCGCTGGCATTCACTGATGTCACGGACGAATACACGAGCTTGTGGAACATCCGCAAAGGACTCTTTCCGTCAGTCGGTGCGATGCGGCACACAGGCACCACGGTCATCATAGAAGACGTGGCATTTCCCGTCCCCCGTCTTGCGGAAGCCGCGATTGATCTCCAGCGGCTCTTCAAGAAACACCGGTATGATGAGGCCATCATTTTCGGCCACGCCCTTGAGGGGAACCTCCATTTTGTCTTCACCCAGGAATTCTCCTCGCCCCTGGAGGTGGCCCGCTACCGGTCATTTATGAACGATGTTACCGCACTGGTCGTAAACAAGTACGATGGATCGCTCAAGGCGGAGCATGGAACGGGCCGCAATATGGCTCCCTTCGTCGAGTTCGAGTGGGGCGCGGAAGCATTCGCTCTCATGCACGCCATCAAGCGGATTTTTGACCCGCAGCAGCTGCTCAACCCCGGGGTCATTCTGAATGATGATCGTCAGGCCCACATTAAGAATTTGAAACCCATGCCGTCGGCACACACCCTCATCGACAAATGTATCGAGTGCGGATTCTGTGAGGTCCAGTGCCCCTCGCGTGACCTGACGCTTACACCGCGACAGCGGATTGTCGCGTACAGGGAGATCCAGCGCCTCCGGGAATTCAATGAAGATCCTGACCTGTTGGCCAGACTCCGGAAGTCATTCCGCTACATGGGGGATGAAACCTGCGCCACCGATGGGCTCTGCGCTATGAACTGTCCGGTGGGAATTGATACGGGAAAGCTCGTCAAGAGTCTCCGTCATGCGGGAACGAGTCCGACGGCCAACAGCGTGGCCACGATGATTGCCGGGCACATGGATGTGGTCACCGAGGGATTGCGGATCGGGCTGAACGCTGTTCACCTGGTTCATCTGGTTCTGGGCACATCCATCATGGAACGGATTTCGCGGATGGCACGCATCATGACAGGCAACGCACTTCCGCTGTGGAACAGATTTATGCCGCGGGGGGCGGATGCACTTCCTTCTCCAACAGTTGCGGCGGACGGCAGGCGCAAGATCGTGTATTTTCCCAGCTGCATCAATCGCGCGATGGGCGTGGCACGCGGAGATGCAGACGACCGTTCCCTGGTCACATTGGTACCTTTGCTTCTCGAGCGGGCCGGATTCTCGGTGATCTACCCCGATCACCTGGCGCACCTCTGTTGCGGCATGGCTTTTGCGAGCAAGGGATTCACCGAACAGGGCGACGGGAAGGCGCGCGAGCTTGAATCCGCGTTGCTGGCAGCTTCTGAGGGCGGCACTCTTCCCGTCCTCGTGGATATGAGCCCGTGTCTCTTCCGGATGAAGGAAGTCTTCACATCAGGCCTCGTGCTGTACGAACCGGTGCGCTTCGTGCTGGAATGTGTGGTCCCGGAACTCTCCTTCCGCCGCATGCCGGAAACGGTGGCCGTTCACACGACCTGCAGCGCCGAGAAATTGGGTCTGGCTGGAGATCTGAAAAAGCTCGCGGGCCTCTGTGCTGATGACGTCGTCGTCCCCCATGGCGTCGGCTGCTGCGGCTGGGCTGGCGACCGGGGGTTCACCTATCCCGAGCTGAACGCCTCTGCACTAGCCAACCTCAAGGCCGGACTCTCCGACGCCTGCACATCCGGATACTCGACAAGCCGCACCTGCGAGATCGGTTTGTCCATGCATAGCGGAAGGCATTATCAATCAATCCTGTATCTCGTGGAAAAGGCAACCCGCCCATAGCATCAGTCGACCCACGGCCCGGACGGTCGTGACCACTTTTTTCTTCAGGACTCTTGACAAGTCCTGGTGCCGGGTGTATATTTGGCTATTCGGCACGAAGTACCCCGCTCGTCCGATGCTGTCCGCACGTTGGTAATCTGTAGCCCGCACACTCCCGCCGTAATGTTTCGCCGCTGAACGGAATCCCGTCTTCCGTTGCTTCACCGCTGAATTCTCCCGCAAACATCCCGCATCATTTCACCACTTGTCTCACACCTCTGAAAGGATGCACACCAATGAACAGCTTTGCACGGGTTTCGCGGATTGTTACGGCCCTGATGCTTCTCGCTGCCCGCGCTCCGGCGCAACCATGGAGCTACAATTTCGGCACGGGCACAGGATCATGGACCGCGGGGGTGGATTCTACTTCTTTTTTGCCGGCGCCTGATACTCACGGCGGCAAGGCACGGGTGAGAGTCGGCACAGGCAATGGCGGATTCAGCATGGAATCCCAGGTCATCACTTTCGGCTCGCTGACGTATCTGCGTTGCACTGCCCCCACATCGGGTTCCATCAACAAATTCTCCATCTACAATTACACACCCGCACAGACATTTACTGTACGATTCAGGATTCGGTTGGGCGGCAGCGATGGATCGGCAACCGCGGCATCGGGCACGTGGTACTTCTTTACCGGCGACGGTGCGAATTTCAGCGATAACAGCACGTTTTCAGGAACGCAGGTCTTTACCGGAATCCGCTGGGTGTTCGGTGCAGGATCAAGGCTCACCACGAAGTACCGGAATGGCGCTGCATGGTCAAACGCCGGTCTCGACAGCACCGTGTTTGCCGAGGGGCAGGAGTACCTTGTCGAGCTCTATGGCAACAATTCTCCGGCGGCTCTTCCATATACCTACAACGGTGCTCGGTCCGTTGCCCCCAATGCATTCGATCTCTGGATCAACGGCGCCCTTGCAGGCGACGATTTGCCCAAGGGATTGCTGGTTGACGGAGCAAACATCGATTCATGGATGTTTTACGGCGAATCGAGCACAGGGAACGCCGCAAATCTTTTTCTTGATGACTTTTCATATGCGAACTCCATCGCCGATACGCCGCTCCCCGTGCAACTGGCGGCCTTCCATGCTGTTGCGTTGAATCCAGGTGCAGTGTTGATCAGCTGGCAGACTCTTTCAGAGGTTGAGAACTACGGTTTCGAGGTGGAGAAATCGACCGGAGAAGCTCCATTTGCCGCCATCGAAGGGAGCTTCGTCGCCGGGCACGGAACCACCAATGCGCCGTACAACTACACATATACGGACAACGCCGTACAACCGGGCACATGGCGATATCGCTTGCGCCAGATCGGGCTCGATGGCTCGCTCCGATATAGTGAGGCGGTTCCCGTCGAGCTCTCCACTTCCATCACGGATGTGCCGAAGGCTCGCTTTTCCCTTGAACAGAACTTTCCCAACCCGTTTAATCCAACCACGGATATTTCGTTCAACCTCTCCGAGAGAGAAGTGGTATCGCTGAAGGTCTTTGATGTGCTGGGTGGAGAAGTCAGGACCCTGGTGGACCGGCCGTGTGACCGGGGCGTACACCACGTGATCTGGGATGGCATGAGTTCTGCGGGAGTCAGACTTCCGAGCGGCCTGTACATGTACCGCCTGACCGCTGAGCGGACCGGGGGCTCGGCGGTCCAGTCGACAACAAAGCGGATGCTTCTCCTGCGGTAGTGGCTGATCCTGCTCCGCCTCGTGACATCTCAGCGCTTCATGAGGCGGGGCATCTGTTTCCAGCCATCCGCCCCGTGAGGCACATCACTCGCCGATGAAAACGCCGTAGAGTTCCGGTCCCTTGATGGGAATCGGGGCGTCACTCCCCAGAGTCATCGCATGGAGAAATCCGTTCATTTCTCCAACGCGGCGGAGTCGGTCCAGACCCGTTCGACTTCAGGGAACTCCTGCACAGGGACAAAACCAAGCCGTTCCCCCGGGGCACGTGCTGTCATCGCCGGTCCGGCGGCCAGGAGCATGAGGATCGCAGCGGGGAACAACGATCGTCTCATAGGAGAAATTCCATGACGGCCTGCCGAAACAGTTCCGGGGAGTCGGCGTGCACCCAATGGCCGGCTCCGGGGATGATCTGAAATTGTGCGCGGGGGAACTGTTCGAGAATCCCTGGCCGGTCATCTGCCGCGATATAGGAAGATGTCTCTCCAGCAATGAAGAGGGTTGGCCCCTTGAACTGACCGTTGCCCGTAAGGGGACCGATGAGTTCCGCATAGTGGTCCGCAATCGCCGCGAGATTCATCTTCCAAGCGTATGTTCCGTTCTCGAGCCGTCGGAGATTCGTGGCAAGGAACTGCCGTTCCGCCTCATCCGGGACCCCTTGGCTGAGCATGCGAAGCACATCTTCCCGGGAGCGGACGGCGCCAAAGTCGACGTTTTGGAGAGCTGCGATGATATGGTCATGAAGCGGCACGTCCCCCTGCGGGCGTATATCGATGACAACGAGCTTGCGCACATCGCCGGGATAGTCCAGTGCAAACTGCATGGCCGTCTTGCCGCCCATTGAGTGGCCGACAAGCGACACGGGGGAAAGGTAGTGGTCTGCAACAAATTCGCGGACATCGCCGGCCATGGCCCCGTAATTCATCTCCGATGCATGCGGCGAACCACCATGGTTGCGCTGATCGAGGGCAAAGACATGAAAGAATTCCCCCCATCGGGAGGCATGCGAATGCCAGTTATTCAGCGACCCAAAAAGTCCGTGAAGGATGATCACGGCAGGCCCGGCGCCGTATTCACGGTAGTGAAGGCGCATCTAACGCTCCCGTGCGATGCGTTCCGCCTCGTGCCACACACGGCAGACATTCCCCGAACAGACCTTCCGAATCGCCTCCTCGCTGTATCCTCGTTTCAGCAGTTCAACGATGAGGTTGGGATAGCCCGAGACGTCTTTCAGGCCCTTGGGGAGTTCATCGCCCAGCCCGTCAAAATCCGATCCGATGCCGACGTGGTCGATGCCAACGAGTTTCACCACATGGTCGATGTGTTCCGCCACATCCCGCACATCAGCGTATGGAATGACGTGACTTTTTTTGTACGACCGGGCGAAGCGGACCGCTTCGTCGTCGGTCGATTTCAGGTGATGTTCGGCGGCGTAGTTCCTGATTTCAGCGGAGACGCGCAGGTCCGCCTGATGGATGCTGTCGACGAGGAATTCCGAGCCGAAGTTCACGTCGATGACGCCCCCATTGGCTGCCAGGGCGCGGATCAGGTCATCGCTCATATTGCGTTCATATCCCGGGGTGAAGAACCTGCATGAGGAATGGGATGCCAGCACCGGCGCCCGTGAGAGCCTGAGCACCTGGAACGCAGCGCTGTCGGAAAGGTGCGAGATATCAATCATCATTCCCACGCGGTTCATTTCCGCCACAACGAGCCTTCCGAAGGGGCTCAGCCCGTTCCAGGGTCGAAGGGTGTCGTATGATGCATCGCAGATATGGTTCGCACGGGAGTGCGCAAGAGTGATATAGCGGATGCCGCGATCGTAGAAATGGCGGATATTGTCAAGCTTACCCTCAAGCGGGGCGCCATTTTCGATGCCGAGCGCGATGGCGATGCATCCCTTCGCATTGGCAGGCGCGATCTCTTCCGGCGCGCGCACGAGTGCGAAACGATCCGGGCGGCGGGCGACAAGTTGTTCAACAAATGAGATGGTCTTCTCCGCATACGCATACGCACCGCCGGCGGTTTCATATGAGTGCGGCACATACACGGCAAAGAACGGACAGGCGAGTTCTCCGTCACGCGCGCGCGGATAATCGAAATCGGTCGAGGATGTCCGCTCGGCAACATCCGCCGGGTGTTCCATGACATGATACGGTACGTCCAGATGCGTGTCGACGATCAGACATTCCCTGGCGAGCCGCTTTGCCTTCGCATAGAGTTCCGTGTCATCCATTGCGGTCGACTCCCGTATGCCGCTGCATGAAGGGGCGGCCGCTATCAGGAGGCAGCCCAGGATACGTCGTGTTCCGCGGTGCAGTCTCATATCTTCCCTTCCAATTTCCGGCGATCGAAAACTGCATCGATGACCCGTTGATTTGCCAGTCCGTTTTCCCCGGGGGTGACCGGGATTTCCCCTTCCGTCACGACGCGGACGAAATGGGCGACCTCCTCGCCGATGAGATTGGGAACCTGAAAGGTCTCGACACACGATTCGCCCGGGCGGGCGTCGGTTCCCATCGTGATGGTCAGATCGGTCTGTTGCCCCCCCGACGAGAAATCCCCGCAGGTGATGATCCCCTCCGTACCGACGATTTCCAGCTGCTTGCGTCGGACACAGGAAGCATACGAACAGAAAATCGCACCCACCGTTCCACGCGAGAATTGCAGTCCCATCAGGGCGGTCTCTTCAGTCCTCCTGGCCGTTGGTGCCGGCCACAGGACGCCGCCCGCCCCCACAACTTCATCATCAAGCACATACCGCAGGGTGTCGAGGCAATGGACGCCCACATCCACCACGGGACCCCCGCCGGCGACGACGGGATCATGCAGCCATTCACGGCGGCTCATCCGGCCATCGTACGCGAAATCTGCACGTGCATACGTCACTGTTCCGAGTTCGCCGGCCGCAACGATCTGCCGCGCGCGGCGGACAAGCGGTGAAAAGCGCACGAGATGCCCCACCATCAGTCGCACACCATGCTGCCGGCACGCGGCGATCATCTGTTCGGCTTCCCCCACGTTCAAAGCCATGGGTTTTTCCACGAGCACGTGCTTCCCTGCACGGGCAGCGGCGAGGGTCTCGGGACAGTGAGCCGCATTGGCCGAAACGATGAAGACCGCATCTATGTCGGGGTGGGCGGCAAGTTCATCCGCACGGGCAAAGGCCAACCGGACACCGTGCGTCCGTGCCCGCGCCTCAGCCTCGGGAAGGGATCGCTTTTGCAGGGCGACGACTTCCACGCCGGGGAGGGCACGCATCGCCGGAAGCACGGCCCGTTCAGCGAACGCACCGAAACCGATGATGCCAAAACGGAGCTTGTGTGACGAGGTCATATAGGACTCCCGGATGCCGGGGGAGGCCTGTGTTCCCGGGCTCCCGTCAACCATCCATAGATAATGAGCGCAACGGTGGCCGCTACTCCAATCACCGCAAAGTACAGCCACATGACGTGTGCAGATTGATATGCATGGGGCAGGGTCGCCGGTGAAAGGGTACGCGGGTCGGGGCAATAGGCATTCAGGAGATACCCCGAGATGCCGAATCCCACCACCGAGGCAAAGAAGGAATGCAGGTGCGCAAATCCCAGATAGAGCCCTTCCTGACCGGCGGGCGCCTGACGCGAAAAGAACTCAAGATACCGCGGTGAAACATAGCATTCCGCGAGTCCCTGCAATGTCACACCGATCACCATCATGACCGTAATAGGGTGTGCGTGGAAGATCCCCGCCACTGCTATCTGAGTTCCGCTCCCTCCCTGCAGCACACCTCCCAGCGCCATGCAAAGTGCGGACACCGGCATCAACGCCATTCCGACAACCATGGATGTGAGAGCGCGGGCCTTCTTCATGCTCTGCGTCACTAGCATAACCAATGAGATAACCACCAGCGGATTGACATTGGCGATCCATTCGGGTGATGCCGTCGGGCCAACGGTCCGGAGAATGTACTTGGGCATTGTCGCGTACATTTGCTGCTGGACCATCCAGAAACCGGAGACAATGAGCATGAGGGTCAGGAGCCGGACGTTGGTGAGGACTTTACGGAACCCTGACCAGACATCGCGCATTGACGATTGCGCCTGGGAGACTCCCACCTGGCGGAAGACCAGTGCGATGACTATCAGCGCAACGAAGGAGAGGCCGGCCGCATAGAGGTTGATCGCTTCGAGGCCCAGGTAGATCCGCAGGGGGTACGCGAGCCCTTTTCCCGCGAAGGCGCCGATATTGGCGAACCCATAGAAGATAGAATACGCGCGCGCGCGTACAGCGTGTTCCGTCGTCCTGGCTATCGTCCCCGTGATTACGGGCTTGATAAACGACCCGCCGACCATCGTGACCACCAGGGCGGGCAGAACCAGGGCTTTATACGGAAAGAGGCCGAGCGTTGCATATCCTATCGTGAGGAGAACAAATGCCAGCAGCAGCGCCCGCCTGAAGCCGATGGCATCGGCGAGCGCTCCGGTGAACGGCGGGAGAAGGTACAGGCCGCCGGAGAAGACGCCGCTGACCCAGGCGGCAGAGATATCACTGAACCCTACAACATTGGTTAAGTACAGCGTCAGCGCGATGAAGACGCCGTAATAGGCCGCACGTTCCAGCACCTCCACAACGTTCGCCGTCCAGAATGCGCGCGGAAACTGCCAGGACGCGGATGTACCGGGAGGGATGATCAATGGATGTTGACCAGTGCGGCGACAGGAACGAAGCGGAGGTCTGAAAGACCGAAGACACGATGCCGACGGGGTGCTTGCTCGTTCAATTCCGGAAGGGGCCTCCGAACGGTTTTCAGGAATATTGATTACACCACAGAGAAAAGCAATACGGGGAAGCGTATGAGGGGCGGCGGACGATACTCACGCCCCTCACGTCAGAACGGGTACCGGGGGCGCATCAGCCTTTGGCGCGGGCACCTAGCTGCCGGTCGAGCATAAGCACTGAGGGTCCGGACTCCCCGGCCAGCTTCAGAATTTCTATAATGGCAGAGGCGTTCTTCTCCTCCTCGATCTGCTCCTTGACAAACCACTGGAGCTCGATCTGGGACGCGTAGTCGTTTTCCTTTATTGCCGTTGCATAGAGGCTGTTGATCAGCGCGGTGACTTTCTGCTCGTGCGCAAGGACCTGTTGGAAGATGCCCATCAGTGAAGGGAATTCGCTTGGCGGTTTCTCAATCGCCTGGAATGTTACACGGCCGCCGCGGTCATAGACATACCTGTACAGCTTCATCGCGTGTTCGAGTTCTTCACCCCACTGCGCACGGAGCCAATGCGCAGAGCCGGCGAAATTCACCGCCTCGCAATGAGCCGACATGGCAAGGTACAGATACGCGGATTGGATCTCGTTCCGGATCTGTTCGTTGATTCCATCCTGAATGGTTTTGCTGATCATGGAAAGCAGTCCTTTTGCTTGTTATTGAAGTGCCTAAAGCTACAAACTGTGGCTGAAAAAGTCAACGAAATCGGCCGCCCGGACTCAGCGCCCAGACTCAGCTCAGTTGCACGGATACTCCTTCGTGCGTATCTTACTGCCATGCGTACGATGCTTCTCTTTGTCTTGATGATCGGGAGCAGTGCAGTGGCGCAGCGCCTGCCGGACACCGCGCCGCAGGGGGCGCCCCTGGGTTGCGCCGCCCGCTCCGCGCTTGCCATGCCGGCATCTCCCGCCTCCGCCGCAGACCACAATGTCGATGCACTCTATTATCGCCTTGATCTCCGGCCCGACATCGCGGCAGGTGCACTTGCCGGCACGGTCACCATGCGCGCGCGCGTCATCGCCGACAGTGCGAAAACCATCACACTGGACCTTTCAGGGTCAATGACTGTCGATTCCGTGCTCCTTGGCGGATTGCGTCTCCCGGTCACGCGGCTCCCCGCAAGTTTCTCGGTCGATTTGCCGCGGTCCTTCCGCAGAGGTGAGGTCTTGAGCATCGATATCATCTATCACGGATACCCGACGGCAACCGGATTCGGCAGTTTCAACTTCAGCGGACATGCAGGAACGCCATGGGTGTGGTCGCTCAGCGAACCCTATGGCGCGCGTGATTGGTGGCCTTGCCGGGATCACCCCCTGGACAAGGCGGACTCCGTGGATNNGCGTCGTGGACAATGGCGATGGGACCTCCACCCACATCTGGGCGGAAAGGTATCCGATCGCCACGTACCTGGTCTCGATCGCCGTGACCAACTATGCCGCTTTTTCCAACTGGTTTGTCTATTCATCGACAGATTCGCTCGAAGTACTCAACTATGTCCTGCCGGAACACCTGTCCCTGGCCCTACAGACCCTTCCCATCACTGTCGACATCCTTCGCCTGTACACAACCCTGTTCGGCCCGTATCCGTTTCTGAAGGAGAAGTACGGGCACAGCGAATTCGGCTGGGGGGGGGCCATGGAGCATCAGACCATGACCTCGACGACTACCTTCGATGAGGATGTGATTGCGCATGAGCTGGCCCATCAGTGGTTTGGGGATCTCATCACCTGCGGCTCCTGGCAGGATCTCTGGCTCAACGAGGGATTTGCCACCTACAGTGAGTCACTCGACCGCGAGGGCCGGTACGGCAAATCGGAGTACTGGCGGCTTATCGGCGACCGGATGAGAAGTGCGATGAACGAACAGGGGTCCGTGTTCCGGCAGGACACAACCTCGGTAGCGACGCTTTTCGCCGTTACCGGGGTCTATGCCAAGGGGGCTTCAGTATTGCACATGCTCCGGCACGTCGTCGGCGATTCGACGTTTTTCCGCATACTGAGAGCATATGCCGCAGACCCCCGCTTTCGCTACGCCACAGCGCGCACGGCGGACTTTCGGGGCGTTTGCGAATCCGTCTCAGGGCAGCCCCTCGGCTGGTTCTTCGATGAATGGATCTACGGCTCATCCTACCCGCGCTATACGCTGCGGTGGACAGCGGCATCCGCTGGTGACCCCCACCGGGTGACGGCCACCATCAGTCAGGCACCGCGAACGACCACGCCCGCGATTTTCCAAATGCCTGTGGACCTCCGCTTCGGCGCCGGCAGCGTGGACACGACGGTGACGGTCTTCAACAGTGTGCAGGATGAAACCTTCACGTTCTTCCTCCGGTTTGCGCCGGATCGCGGAGATCTGGATCCGGACAGCTGGATATTACGGGAGATCGTTCCGGCCAATCCGCTGATTCCCCTGGTCGCAGCGCTTGATCAAAACTATCCGAATCCCTTTAATGGCGGGACATCGATGGCCGTACATTTGCCCGGCAGAATGCGCGCCGCGGTGCGCATCTACGATATACTCGGCAAGTTCGTCGCGACACTCGCAGATGGCACCATCGAAGCGGGCTCGCAGGTCCTTCACTGGGAGGGCACAAATGATGCAGGCCGCCCTCTCGCATCCGGCGTGTATTTCGCCCGGCTGGAGACGGCAGAATCGACCATCTCACGCCGGATTCTCCTCATTCGATAACCACACACCATGACACAACCTGGAACTGCATGTATCACAGGTGCATCCGCCGGCATCGGTGCCGCGTTTGCACGGCGTCTCGCACGTGATGGCTATGATCTGATCCTCCACGGCAGACGTGAGCCGCAGTTGAAAACGCTTTGCGAGGAGTTGCAGCGGGCGCATCACGTCTCCGCCGAGTATGTGTGCGCCGAGCTTTCATCTCCCGACGACCTCCATCGGCTGGAAGAGCGCGTGCGCGCGGAACCGGCCCTTGCCCTCCTGGTGAATAACGCCGGATTCGGGACGCGAGGCCGTTTTGGCGAGGAAGATATCAATCTGCAGGACGCGATGATACAGACGCACATCACCGCTCCTGTCCGGTTAACATATGCCGCACTGCCGGGCATGCTGTCACGGAAGACGGGCGCAATCATCAATGTCTCTTCCGTCGCCGGGTTCCTGGTATCGCCGGGCAGCGTCATCTATTGTGCGACCAAAGCGGCCCTGACGAGCTTCTCCGAATCGCTCAACCTGGAACTGCGCGGGACAGGTGTGTGCGTCCAGGCGCTCTGCCCCGGATTCACACGATCAGAATTCCATCAACGGTTGGGGATTGATACGTCCGGGGACTTCTTCAGGCATTTTATGGATGCGGGGGATGTTGTTGATGCGTCCATGCGCTGCCTCCGGAGGGGCAGGGTGGTCTGCATCCCCGGACTCAAGTACAAGTTCGCGGCGATTGCCCCCCGATTCTTGCCGCGCAGGGTGGTATACGGCCTGGGAAACCTGTACCAAAAGATGAGGAGGAACAGTCCCTGACGTTGATACACTGATGTCTGAAATGCGGGAAGGCATGACGTGCGTCATGCCTTCCCGTACACTGCCGGAATCCGGCGGAGTGCTTCATGCACCCGCGCCGTCAGCCGTTATTTCGCCGGCTTCGCGAAGAGCTTCTCGTCGACGCCCGTATTCACTGTGCACGTGTCCAGCGTGAAGGTAATGACCTGCCCCATCACGCTCTGTTCCAAGCGCGTGGGCATCTGCACGCCGCCGAAAGGCTTGTAGTCGAAGAAATCGGTCGACTGTTCCATCTGTCCGCGCGGTGTGTTGCTCACGGTTACTTCACGGAATTTGACGAAATCCTTCGCATCAAAGTAGTGACGCATCACTGGTCCGGCGGGGCGGGTGAACGTCACCTCGTAGTGATCTTTCCCCTTGATTTCCTTCATCCCTGTGACTTCTGCCGCATAGCCCAGTGACTTGTAGCCGCTGTAGAAATCCATGGCCGCCTCGGGCTTCATCCCTTCCAGTTGCTCCGGCGTGAGGTCTTTGATTCCTTGCGGCGTTCCCGTCCACCCGTTCTTTCCGTCGTAACCCGAACGCTGCAGCATGCCCATCATGTTGATTTCCTGATACAGCTTGTTCGGGGCTTTCTGGACCGTCTTGATCTTCATCTCCATCCCCTGGATTTTGCCGCTCATCCGGATCGTCTTGTCCTTGATGCCGGCATACGCCTTTTTTCCGCCGGTGTGCTCGATGAACTTCGCAAAAATCTCCTCCGGCTTCATCGTGATTGTCCCGGCGGGCTTTTCGACGAGTTGCTTCCCTTCTTCATCGAATGCGGCGACCTGGCCGAACTTCCCGAGTTTTTCGCGGACGTCTTTGGCCGAACCGACGACGGCAATCAGCGCGTGGTCCGGGTCGAGATATTGCTGTGCCATCCGCCGGACATCCTGCGTTGTCACGGCGGCGAGACGCTTCAGATATGTTTTGTAATAGTCCTTCGGCAGCCCATACCGTTCGATCTCAATGGCATAGGAAGCGATCGTATTCGGGGCTTCGAGGCTGGCCACGAAGTTGCCGCTCATCGAATTTTTCGCCCGCTCGAGTTCTTTTGCGTCGACATCCTCGTTCCGGATGCGTTTGATCTCGTTGAAGATTTCCGTCAGTGCGCTGTCTGTGACGGCGTTGCGGACGGACGTTGACGCAGTAAACGCACCGACCAGTTCATCGGCACCGATCGCACTATAGGCGCCGTAGGTATAGGAGTGTTTTTCGCGGAGATTCACGAAGAGACGGAAGAAGCTTCCTCCGAGAATGCGGTTCATGACCATCACGGGCATGACATCGGGGGATGTGCGCGGGAGCGGCACCACATGGGCAACGCGGATGACGGATTGCACCGAGCTCGGACGGTCGACGAACGCCACCTGTTGCGCCGGCAACGGTTTCACTTCCGGAAACGCCGTGGCTGGCAGCGGGCCCTGTTGCCAGGCGCCGAAAAACCGTTCCACCAGCTTCACCACGGCTGTTTTCTCCACATCGCCCACCACGGCAATGATCGCGTGATTGGCCTTGAAGTACGTCCCGTAGTACTCCTGGCACTTCTCCCGGGTGATCTTCCCGACTGTTTCCTCCGTCTCCACTTCTCCGTACGGATGATGGTCGCCATAGAGGATCTTCTTGCGTACGACCTCTACAATTTGATCCGGCTCGGACTTGCGCGATTTCAACGCGGATTGCTTCTGCATGACAACCTTGTCCAGCTCATCCTTCGGAAATGTGGGATGCAGCGTGACGTCGGAAAGCAGCTCGAACAGTTTTTCCATGTGTTTGGAAAGACCTCGTGCCGAGATCGCCGTGCCGGTGGCATCGAGAGATCCGCCGATGAGATCGATCTCCTCATCCAGCTGGTCTTTCGTCCGCGTGACCGTCCCGCTCCGCATGACGTCTCCCATGACATCCACGATTCCCGCCAGATCGCCTTCCGCGGCCGGTTTGCGGTCGATCAGCAGCCGGATGGCGACGAGGGGGAGTTCGGTATTGCGCACCACCAGCACGCGGATGCCGTTTGCGGTGGTGACGATGTCATAATCGGGGAATGATACTTCGGGTGCCGGTCCGGCCTGGGGAATTTTCGTCCGGTCGAGTTGGGCAACCGCGTGCTGCGCCAGCAACAGGCCGCAGCCGACGAGCAACATTACTGTGCGTTTCATGGTCGGGGCTCCTTTCTGTTACTGTGCGTTGGTTTTGGGAACGTAGTATAAAACGGTCCGGTTCTCATTCTTCAAATACTCCAGGGCCACGCGGCGAATATCCTCGCGCGTGACGTCCAGGAATTTGGCAATTTCGGTGTTGATCAGATTGGCATCGCCGAAGAAGAGGTGATAGTCCGCCAGCTGCATGGCCTTCCCCTGGACGGTCGAGTTCTTCTCGACGAATTCCGTTTCACGCTGGTTCTTGATCTTGGTGAACTCCGTGTCGGTGATCAGGTCTTTCTGTACCCTGTCGATTTCCTGTTGCATGACCTGTTCGACCTGTTGCGGCGTTTTCCCGAAATTGGTGACGGCGAAGACCAGGAAGAGGCCCGGATTCTCGAGGCTCAACGGGATGCTCTGCACGGTCAGGGCGAGCTTGTCCTTGTCCACAAGGCGCTTGGTCAGGCGCGAGCTTTCACCGCCCGACAGCAAGGTCGTGAGCATGCTGAGGGCATAATAGTCTTTTGTGCCCTGAGGGGGCATGTGGTATGCCATGATCACTGCAGGCAGCTGGATATTGTCGGGAACACTGTCGCGCACTTCCGCTTTTTGCGGGGGTTCCACGAGGGTCGGCCGGTAAATGTCTCCGGTGCCGCGCGGGATCTCGCCATAGTACTTGGCGACCAGTTCCTTGGTACGGTCAATGCTGATGTCGCCCGCAATTACCAGGCAGGCATTGTTCGGCACGTAGAAGCTCTTGTAGAACTGACGGAATTCGTCAATCGACGCACGATCGATATATTGTGCGGATCCGATGGGAGTCCAGCGGTACGGGTGTACTTTGAACGCATTCGCCATGGTCTTCTCCAGCAAGCTGCCGTACGGGCGGTTGTCGAGCGACTGCTTGCGTTCTTCCTTCACCACGCCCCGCTGCGTCTCCACGCCGACGGAATCGATTTTCAGCTGGAGCATCCGCTCCGACTCCATCCACATTGCCAGTTCCAACTGGTTGGAGGGAAGCGATATGAAATAGACGGTCTTGTCGAAACTGGTGAATGCGTTCAGGTTACCGCCGGCGCCCTGGACCATCTTGAAGAACTCGCCCCGTCCGATATTGGGAGATCCCTCGAACATCAGATGCTCGAAGAAATGGGCGAACCCCGTGCGGTCAGGCTTTTCGTTTTTCGAACCGACGTGGTACGCGACCACCTGCGACACAATCGGGGCGGAATGGTCTTCGTGCAGGATCACATGGAGTCCGTTTGGGAGGTCGTACTCCACAAAGGCAATGTGGACCTGGGCGGACGTCAGCAGGGGCATCATTCCCAGGATGAGCAGAAACCGCAATGGCTTCACGGTTGTGTCCTTGAATTGTGGGGGAGAAAGAGCAGCGTGAACGTTGTGCAATGTGGGCCATCATGACGTATACGCACGCAACGCGCGCGGGTTGCAGCTATTCCCACGATGACGAACACATCAGATTGCTTTGCGCCGTGCGGTGTGGAGAACGCCTAGGGTTTCCACTTGACTTCCGGGACCTTTGCGGCGTGGTTGGCGAACCGTGCAAGCACAAACAGAAGGTCTGAGAGCCGGTTGAGATAGATGACCACATGTTCTCCGACATTCTCGTTGCGGGAGAGCCGCACGACGGCCCGTTCCGCCCGCCTGCATACCGTGCGTGCAAAGTGCAGGCGCGCAGCGACGGGGGATCCGCCGGGAAGGATGAAGCTCTTGAGCGGCGGCAGTTGAGCATCGAGCGCATCGATTTCCTGCTCGAGCGCCGTCGCGTGCATCGCTTCGATGCGCTGAAGCTCGGTCCCGCCGGCCGAACGGGGCGTGGCCAGGTCGGCGCCCAGGACAAACAGCGTCTCCTGAGTCTTGCCCAGCACGCGTTCGACATCCTGTTGGGCATTTTCCGTCCTGACAATGCCGAGGATGGAATTCAGCTCGTCGACAGTGCCGTAGGCCTCGATCCGGAGGGTATCCTTCGGCACCCGCTGCCCGCCGAACAGCGACGTATCGCCGCGATCGCCCGTACGTGTGTAAATTTTCATTCCCGAATGTAACCAAAACCCGAATAAGAACCAACGGCCACCCAGGGGCGGCCGTTGGCAAGACAACAGTATCGACCTTCGATCTCACATGTGACCGAGACCGCCCAGCATAGTCAGACCGAGAGCGCTCAACAGGATACCGGTGAGGATTGCGCCGATGATCATGTAAACGACGATCAGCACTACGACGGCCACGATGAGGTACACGACCACTTTGTCTTGAGGCGTCTTCATCGTGGCTGGAAGCCCGAGATACATCAGATAGAGACCGTAGAGCCCTGCCAGCGCGCCTATCACACCAAGCGCGGGGATGACATTCAGGACGCCGCCTACCCAGGCGGGTGTGTAGGCATATGCCACGAGCTGCATCGCCCTGCCGAAGTTTTTCTGCGACCCGAAATTCGGCGCCAGGAAGTCCACAACGTAGGCGGTCACATAGACACCCACCACCGTGGAAACAAATGAGACGCAGCCGTAAGCGATTCCCCAGGTAAAAGAGTGCATGAAGCCGCTGCCGATCACGCCGTAACCGATGAGAGTGGCGATGGCCGGAATGAGCGCAAGTGGGATGACGTAACCGGTCATGATCTGCGCGACGTTCGGTTCCTCGGCGGCGATCGCAAGCCATTCCGTTTTGGGCGTCATAATGATGTTCTTCGCACGGTCAACCAAATTCATGGCACCTCCTGGTTTAGTATATGGAAAAGGATCAGTGAATCCCCGCCAAGAAAGTCCAGCAGACATGTTGGCGCGTGACGTCGCGCGTGTGCAGTTGAAAATCAGGGTTGGTGAGGTTGGACTCGTACAACGGGGGTAATATAGTGTTTCGCTTCTGATTCTGCAACAGGAAAGGGAGAGTCGGGAGCCCTTCCAGGGCGGGGTTCCCGGATGCTATTTCGGCTCCAGTTCCACGCCGTCGATGGCAAGTTGTTTCACGACTGGGAATCCGGTATCGTCGACTGCCGATTCGATCACCCTGCCCATGACCTGCACGTCCAGGGAGCTGCTCCTGATGCTCTGCTCCAGCCGGCGGCCGGCCTCGGAATCCATGGTATCGACCGTCACCACGAGCGTGTCTTCGCGGGTATCTACGTCCACCACCATATACCCCATTTCCTGCAGTCGCCTGCGATACTCTGTGGCCGCACGTTTGAGCACATCATTGGGGAGAATCAACTCTTCACCGGCAGCATCCCGTACTCCGAACCGAATATCCGTTTTGTAGCGCATGTCGTTGTTCCTTCTTGAACCCAGCCCGCACACCTGCGTGATTCATGACGTCCCTGTCGATGCGGTGGGCGGGCCTAAGGGAGTGTGTCCTCTGTCAACAGTATTATCGGCCGAAAACGGGGAAGGTTTAGGGGAACGGGTCACCCGGCAAGATGTGTCGCCAAAATACGGATTGCAAGGCCTATCAGGACTGCTCCTCCGAGTGCCTCTGCGAGCCTCCCAAAGCGCACATGCATGCGGCTGCCAAGTGTGATGGCAATGAGACATACTGAACCTGTAACGAGGCCGATTGCCAGGCTCGGCCACAGAATGCCGATCTTCAGAAAACCCAGGGTGAGACCGACCGCAAGGGCATCGATGCTGGTCGCAATAGACAGGGCCATGAGCCTCATGCCGCGGGAGGGATCGGCAATGGATTTCGCCGCGTCGGGCGAGAGGGAGGTACGGAGCATGCGTGCGCCGATGAAGGAAAGGAGACCGAACGCAATCCAGTGGTCGAATGAGGCAATGAGGGGTGCGAGCCGGATGCCCGCAAACCAGCCGAAGATGGGCATCAGAAACTGAAACAAACCGAAGTGGAACGAGAGACGAAAGACCGCTCTGCCCCCGGACACGCGCCCTGTCGCTGCGGCAGCCAGCGAAACGGCAAAAGCATCAATCGACAACGCAAGAGCTAGAAGGAGCACATCAATAACTGTCACGATATTCCCCTGCTTGACACACAGTTGCTCTCCCAGGCCTCAAACACGGCCGCGATATTTTCAGCGCTGTTGTCTTTTCCCCACTCGCATTGGGCAATGACTCCGCCATTGCCCGCATCGAGCGCCTTTCGAACGCGATGAACCGCGGCGCGGACCTCTTCCGGTGTACCGTAAGGGAGAATCCTTTGCCGGTCGATCTCTCCCCAGAATGTGATCTTCCCCCGATAGCGTTCCCCCAGTCTCTCTATATCCATGCAAAACAGCTGGGAATTAAGGGCACTGACGCCGATTTCAATGAGATCCGGGTAGATCGCCTCGATATTGCCATCAGAGTGGAAAAACACGAACTTGCCAGCACTCCGAATGATTTCGCAGAGTTCCGCGTAGATTGGTTTGAATACAACACGCCACTGGGCAGGGTTGATTAACAGGGATGTGTTCGATCCCCAGTCGTCCATCAGAAACACGGCGTCCACATTGCTTCGCGACCAAGCAACCACGTCTTCCCTGTAGAACTCCCGGACCATCTCAATGAGCAGGCGGATTTCGGCCGTGTCGTATGCCAGGTCGATGTAGAGGTTTTCCGTACCGCGGATGAACTGGAGGCGCTCAAACGGCCGGGCGCAGACGCCCGAGACCATGAAAAGCTGGCTCGCATCGCATGTACGGTTCACATGATTCCAGTCGCGCTCCTTCAGGGTCTCCCAAGGTGGTCGGAAAGTACGCAAGGCCGACCAATCCGCGAGAACGGGTTGTTTCACTTCGCCGATGACCCCCGGCTCACCGACCTGCCACACACTCCCCCATTCATCCTTGTAGCTTCCAGATCGGGAGAGTTTTTGCAGGTCCAGGTCATCCGAACCCGGGCTGAGTTCAGGGCGTCCGAAGTCACCTGGAAACCGGGACATCATTTCGTCGAGTTCGTTTTTTCGAAAGAGCGATACATACGGAAGCGGCCAGAGGTCGCGTGGAGCACGGTCAGGACGTGAAAAAGTCAGTGCAGCGACGACACGTTCACGGGAGGTCATGGAGTACGATATCGTTGGGGATCGGAATGTGAGGGGGCAATATATGACGAATAGACGGAAGAAACAAAAGGCCGGGCGCATTTGAGCAGGATCATAGAGGATTTCTGCAAATGGGAAGATCCGGATTCTTAAAAAGAGTAAACTTGTTTCCCATACCTGCAAATTGTTGAAATCACGCCGCTTTCACCCATCGAAATTGTTAGGAATTTCAACACTCGGTTCTGGCATCATGATTGTTTCGCGTTCATCACAGTTTCCCCCCCACGTGGTGATGAGCAGTCTGCGCTGAAAGAACCCTTCATTTCCCAACCTAGGAGGAGGAATGAACAGGACACCGCAACAAGAGGCATCATCCTACCAGGAACTCCTACTTCCCCCTGTCGGCAGGCGATCGTTCCTGAAAGTCATTCTCCAGGCAGCAGCAGCGGTAGGCCTGAGCGCTTCCGTCGGCCGGCAGATTGCCGAGGCCGTGGAGCGTGGAGTCCGCCCGGCGGTGATTTGGTTGCACTTCCAGGAGTGTACAGGCTGCACGGAATCGCTC
>PMCM01000184.1 GCA_003154155.1 Ignavibacteriota bacterium
GCGCGGCTGTTATTCACTGCAAGCCCCATGCTCCCGGCCATGAACACCGGGAACAGGAAGATCCGTTTGCGCCAGTCCTTGTGCACATCCTTCTGCGAGAAGAGGTAGAAGAAGAAGGATCCGATGAAGGCAAAGACAAAAACCGACATGAAGGTGAAATAGGCGTCGTACATCCCGGTGTGTTTGATAAACACAAGCGGCACGTTCAGAATTCCCGCGAGGACGATGAAGGGGAAGACCAGGTTGTTCGTGAGGTGGAACGTCGCGTGCACCTTGACCTTGAGGGGCAGCGGTGCCTTCCAGACAATAGGGAGGACCTTGCGGGCGGTTTCGATCGCACCCTTGGTCCAGCGGAATTGCTGCGACTTCAGCGCGTTGATTTCCGACGGCAGTTCCGCCGGCGATGTGACGTTGTTCAGATACTTGAACTTCCATCCGCGGAGCTGGGCGCGGTAGCTGAGGTCCAGATCCTCCGTCAGCGTGTCTTCCTGCCAGTTGCCGGCATCGAGAATGCATTCCTTACGCCAGACGCCTGCGGTGCCGTTGAAGTTGATGAAGAAGCCGACCTTGTTGCGCACCGCCTGCTCGATCACGAAGTGACCGTCCAGCGCCATCGCCTGCGTGCGCGTCAGCAATGAATAGTCGAAGTTCAGGTGTTCCCACCGTGTCTGGACCATGCCGGTCCGCGGGTCGGCGCTGAAATGCGGGATGGTCTTGAGGAGGAAATCCGGCCGCGGCACGAAATCCGCGTCGAAGATCGCGACAAACTCCCCGCGTGCGCTGATCAGCCCTTCCTTCAATGCGCCTGCCTTGAAGCCCTGCCGGTTGGTGCGGTGCACGTGCTTGATGTCGAACCCGAGTTTTCGGTACCGGTCGACATACTGGGCCACCACATCCAGGGTTTCGTCGGTGGAGTCATCCAGGAGCTGAATCTCCAGCTTTTCTTTGGGATAGATCATTCCGCACGCGGCGTCGATCAGACGGCCGACGACATACAGCTCGTTGAAGACCGGGAGCTGTACCGTGACAACGGGATACGTCGTGAGGGCTTCCACTGCCTGGGGCTTCCGGGAGCGGAACTTCAGGTAGTAGTAGATCATGATGAAGCCGTGCGATCCGAAGATCGTGAGGATCGTCAGCGAAAGGATGTAGCAGATGAGAATGATTTCTTCCATAGCAAGTGTTTTTGTGAGAACCTTACATTGTGATCTTGAAAGACATGTGGAACAGATGTTCAACCCGCACAGCGCCGTCCGCGGGGGTCCGGACCGTTTACCATCCGGACACCGTTTCCAGCAGCACATCCTCGGTGATCTTCCGTGAGGCTTCCTGCAGGCCCGTCTGGCGCTGCGAGAGACCTCCGCCGGAATCGTAGTCACCCCAGTTGGAGAAGTTCTTCTCCCAGACTTTCTTCCTGAGGACCATATCCTGAAACTTGAAGCGCACCGTCATGGTGACCCGCCGTTTGCTGACCTGTTCTCCCTGCTGGACAACGGAGGGGGCGTCGGTGATGGAGATGATCGCTCCATCGAGAATCGCGTCGGCTTTGCTGCGGTCGGCGACGCGCAGGCTGTTGTCCTGATTGAACAGGTCCGTCAGCTGCCGTGTGAACGTTTCCCGCAGGCCGGGCTCGCCGAACCCCGACTGGTCGTCGACAAGCGGGATGGCCACGGACTTCAGGTGCGGGGGAACGGAGGCCCCGGTAAAGGAATAGACGCAACCGGCGAACTGCATGCACGCTGCACATACCAGCACGATGACCGATGGGAGTGCGCGCATGCGGTGTCCTACTCCAGCCCGTATTCTTTGATTTTGCGGTACAGCGTCCGTTCGCTGATGTTCAGTTCGCGCGCGGCGGCACGGCGGTTGCCCTTCGACCGGTCCAGCGCGTCGGCGATCATGCGGTGTTCCATGGCTTCGAGTGTCAGTGCGTCCTGCCCGTCGGCATGCGCCTGTTCTTCCGCCGGCGGCACGGCGTCCTGCGTCTGCAGATGATCCAGCAGGGTGGTCCGCAATTCCATCAGGTTGCCCTTGATGTCCAGCAGCGCACGGAGAATCAATTCGCGCTCCGCCTGTTCCACGCTCTTGCCGAGATGGACCGGGAGCTGTCGTTCGTCAGCATTCACACGAAATTCCTTGAGATATTTCCGGACATCGTCCGGCTGAAGATATTTTCCGCTTTCCAGGACGAGCATGCTTTCGACGACGTTCCGGAGTTCGCGCACGTTGCCCGGCCAATGATATTGTTGCAGCACTTGCATGGCCTCATCACTGATGCCCGCGAACCGGATCTTGTTCTGGTGGGCGACTTCGGCGGCAAAATGCCGGAAGAGCACCGGGATGTCCTCCACCCGGTTCCGCAGCGGCGGAATAAGGATGTTGACCGAGCGGAGCCGGTAGTAGAGGTCGGGACGGAAACGCTGGGCGCTGACCTCGTTTTCCAGGTCTTTGTTCGTTGCCGCAATGACACGGACGTTGACGGTGCGGGGCAGCGACGAGCCCACGCGGAGGTACTCGCCGTTTTCCAGCACGCGCAGGAATTTCACCTGCGCGGCAAGCGGCAGCTCGCCGATCTCGTCCAGGAAGATCGTGCCGCCGTCGGCCAGCTCGAAATATCCCTTGCGCTGCTCGGCAGCGCCGGTGAACGACCCCCGTTCATGCCCGAACAATTCGCTCTCAATAATCCCCTCGGGAATTGCGCCGCAATTCACGGTGATCAACGGTTTCTTGTTCCGGCGGCTGGCGGTGTGAATGGCTTTGGCCACAACTTCCTTGCCTACGCCGCTCTCCCCGGTGATCAGCACGGTGATGTCGGTCGGAGCGACCTGCGCGATCACGCCGGCGATCTTCCGCATTTCCGGCGAGTCGCCGATAATGCCGTGCTCTTCCGGCGTCCGCACCGGATCTCGTGTCACTTCCCCCTGCATGTCACCTCGATACGACAATAGCATCAACTCCTATTTTCCGCTTCACTTCCTGTCCAGCGGCACGTGCTTCCTCATAGGTACCGTAGCTGCCGACCCACACCAGAAACAGCGAACGCGTATCCTTCACCTTGCTGATCATCTCCACCTGATACCCGAACGCTTCACATCGTTCCTTCAGCGTCTGGGCGTTGCTTTGGAGGCCGAAGGCTCCCACCTGCAGGGCAAACCGTACGGGCATGGCCGTATCGGCCTGTGCGGGGGCGGGTTCGACCACCGGCGGAACGATCGCCGGAGTGCTTGCGGGCGCCTGCTGTTCCGTTGACGGCGCCTGAACCGGCGGCGTCTGGGGCGGCGTCTGCGCGGCGGCCGGCTGTTCCCCTGCCTGTGCCGCCTGCCCGGCGGGAAGGGCTTTCAGATAAGGGGAGTTGGGATATTTCTCCGCAAGCTGCTTCATCTTGATGTCAGCCGTGCGGTAAAGTCCGAGGGCATAGTAGAACTGGTAGATGCGGTACAGCGCGTCATCCGCCCATTCGCTCTCGGGGAAATTGTCAACCACACTCTGATACGTCCGGATCGCTTCCGATCCTTCCCGTGTGAGCAGTCCCTGCAGATACATCACACCGGGATTGTTGGGATACTTCGTGACGAGTGCGGGAAGTTCATTGCGCACCTCATCGGCCTTGCCGTTGGCGATGGCGTCGACATATTTCTTGACATCCGGCTCCTGGGCCGTCGCGTGCGTCGCGAAGACACAGAGGAGTGCAATACAAAGCGTCAGCTGTTTCATGGGGTTCGCTCCGGTTGTGCGGTTGCGATTCATGTCCGCGCGCCGAACAGCGTCGCGGAATTGGCGCGTACGATGCGCACCGGAATGTATTCGCCGGGCTGTTCCTGAGCGCGCGGGAAAACCACGGTGCGATTGGTGCCGGTCCGGCCGGTGAATTCCTGAGCGGATTTCTTGCTCGGACCTTCGACAAGGATCTGTTCGATCGTGCCGACAAAGCGTTGATTGATGCCGCGCGAGATCTCCTGCTGCAGACCGATGATCTCGGTGACGCGTGCGCTCTTCACCTCGCCAGACACCGTATCGCCCATTTCCCACGCACGTGTCCGTTCCCGCGGGGAATATGTAAAGGTGAATGCACCGTCGTACCTGACGGCTTCGATCAGCTCCACCGTACGCCGATGATCCTCATCCGTCTCGCCGGGGAAGCCGGAAATGATGTCGGTGGTCAGGCTCACGCCGGGCACAGCACTGCGGATCCTCCCCACCAGCTGCAGATACTCCTCCACGGTGTACGTACGGTTCATGAGTGCGAGGATCCGGTCGGACCCCGACTGGACGGGAAGGTGGATGTAGTTGCAGATGTTTTCCGTTGATGCAATCGCATCGATAAGGCGGTCCGACATGTCCTGCGGATGCGATGTCATGAACCTGATGCGCAGACTCCGGTCCACGCCGGCAACCGCGCGCACTAGATCGGCGAAATCGTATGTTCCGTCACGGTACGAATTGACATTTTGGCCGAGCAGCGTCACGTCCCGGAAACCACGTGCAGCCAGGGTCCGGACCTCCTCGACAACCGTCCCGAGGGAACGGCTCCGCTCCCGGCCGCGAGTGAAGGGGACCACGCAAAACGTGCAAAATTTGTCGCAACCCCTCATCACCGATACCCACGCCGCGACACCTTCGGTGCGCAACGGTTCGATGTCCTCGTAGGTCTCAACCCGCGACAACCGGACGGCGATCCCTTTTTCGCCGGAGAATGCCTGGTCGATGAGTGCAGGAAGTCTTCTGTATTCGTCCGGCCCGACAACAATATCGACGAGGTGCTCCTTCTCGAGGAATCGCTCGCGCAAACGCTCGGCCATGCAGCCGAGTATCCCCACTACCATCTCCGGATTGCGCCGTTTCTGGGCATGGAAGAGACCCAGGCGGCCATGGATCCGCTGCTCGGCATTGTCCCTGATGGCACAAGTGTTGATCAACGCAACATCTGCGTCTTCCAGTTCGCTCGTGAAGGCATACCCCTCCCCTGCGAGAATGCCACCAACAAGCTCGCTGTCTGCCACATTCATCTGGCAGCCATAGGTCTCAACGTAAACACGTCTCTTTGTCGTTGTGTGTGCCAATTTGGTAGATTCTTGAGGGTCTATAAAGCTATCCACAACGTGACAGAAAATCAATTTGACCGGATTAGGAATTTCTTAATTCTTTTTAATTTATGCTGTTTTTGCCTGTTTTTTTTGTGAATGTGACAAAACGTCAGATTGCATGATTAATCTCGCGCTTTCTCATGGCATTCGTCGACAGAGAGCTTCTTCTGTTTCATAATCCAAATGCCTTTGTTATCTTTCATCCGGCAATTCTCTCTTAACCATACCAGAGCACTGACGCACATGACACCTAAAGAACTGATGGATGGCATACACGCCAAAGCGAAATCCCTGAAGAAGACTGTTGTCCTGCCCGATGCAACCGATGAACGCGCGATACTGGCGTCAAGGATCCTGATTGACCAGAAACTGGTGACCCCGGTCCTGATCGGCGACCGGAAAGCCATCGAAGAAGGGTTCAGCAAAACCGGCACGTTGCCGGACGGAATCCGGATCGTGGATCCTTCCACTTCCGAACATCACGCTGACTTTGCGAAGAAATTTCAGGAATTGAGGAAGGCGAAGGGATTGGAACTGGCGGAAGCCCAGAAGTTGATGAAACAGCCGTTGTACTTCGGCGCGATGATGGTGCGTGAAGACCTCGCACAGGGCAGCGTCGCCGGATCACTCTCGACCACGGGCGATGTCCTCCGGGCCGCCATTCAGGTGATCGGCCTCGCACCGAACATCACGATCGTGTCCAGTTTCTTCCTGATGCTCTTCCCCCAACGGGTCTTCTCGTTCGCCGACTGCGCCGTCGTGCCCGACCCGACAGCCGAACAGCTGGCAGACATCGGTATTTCGACCGCCGACAATCACAAGCGTCTCACCGGCGAAACGCCGCGTGTTGCCTTGCTCTCGTTTTCGTCCAAGGGAAGCGCCAGCCATCCGCTGGTGGAGAAGGTGCAGCAGGCTGCGGAGATCTTCCGCAAGAAGCGCCCGGACATTGTGATGGACGGCGAGGTGCAGCTTGACACCGCGATCGTGCCGAAGGTGGCGGCGTCAAAGGCTCCCAACAGTCCCCTGGCGGGCCAGGCAAACGTGCTGATCTTCCCGGATCTGAACGCGGGAAACATCGGTTACAAACTCGCCCAGCGTCTCGCAGGTGCCGAAGCTGTCGGCCCGGTGGTGCAGGGCTTGCGGAAACCGGCATTCGATCTTTCCCGCGGTTGCAGTGTGAGCGATATCGTGAACGTGGCTGCGATCAATGCTGTGGTGGGCGCGGTGTAGTGCAACGAACGCCGGAGCGGCCCGCATGACCTCTCCGGCGTTCGCACTCGTCGCGTTACCCCGCCGGAGTGCTGACCACGCCGAGAACGACGGGTCTGGATGCACCCGTGACCCGGGGAAGGTTCGCACAGTTGCCGCGGACCGTCTCGTTCGCAAGGATCGCAAAACAGATCGCCTCCTTCGCATCACCCGACACGCCGAGCTCGTCGGCCGTCCGGACCTGCACCCCCGCAAAGAGACGCCGGAGTTCATCCAGGAAGAACCGGTTCTTTGCCCCGCCGCCGCTCACGATGATCTCCTCCGGCCGCCGTGACCCCGACACAAACCGGCGACAGGCATCAAAGACCGCAAAGGGGGTCAGCGCTGCCACAGTGCGCACCACATCCTCCGGACGTTCTCCCCGCGTGTCCTGCAGGACCTGCCTGATCATTTCTTCGCCGAACTCTTCCCTCCCGGTGGACTTGGGCGGACGGCGGCGGTAGTAGGGATGCCGGAGGAGGGTGCGGAAGAGCGCCGGGAGCATCACGCCGCGCTCAGCCGTCGCCCCGCCTGCATCATACGGTGTTCCGAAGTAGTGCAGCATGAGGGCATCCACCAGCATGTTGCCCGGTCCCGTGTCAAAGGCCGCCACGTCTTTCGACGCGCAGCCGCGCGGCAGGATCGTCATGTTCCCGATGCCGCCGATATTGAGCAGCAGCCGGTTTCGTGTCCGGGACCGGAAGACGATCCAATCAAAATACGGCACAAGCGGCGCTCCCTCGCCTCCGGCCGCCATGTCGGCGATGCGAAAATTCCCGACGGTCGTTATACCGGTCAGCGTGGCAATCACCGACGGATCGCCGATCTGCAAGGTCGCACGCACCGTGTGACCGAACATGGTGACCGGCCGGGGAAGATGGTGTATCGTCTGGCCGTGAGAGCCGATCAGGTCGATCCGTTCGGATGAGATCCGGGCCGCCCGTGCCACCGCCCGCACGGCTTCAGCATAGCACTGCGCAAGCAAGACGTTCAACCGCGTGATCTCGTCCACCCTGCTGGTCGCAGGGACCGAATTCCTCAGTATCAGATCGCGCATCCCCCGCGGGAAGGGACGTTCGACAAACGCCAGCTGTTCGAACGACGTCCGAAGGCCGGCACCCTTCACGCGCAGCAGGACCGCATCGATGCCATCGAGGGAAGTGCCCGACATCAGGCCTGCAATCAGCCGCGATTGGGACATTATCCCTTCTCTTTGTATCTTATGCTTATGCAACCTTCTCTCCTTCTGGGTACCCATGTGTCCATCGCCGGGGGATTCGACAAAGCCTTCCGGCGCGCGGAGCAGATCGGGTGCTCCACGATGCAGATCTTCGTCAAGAACGCCAGTCAGTGGAAAGCGAAGCCGCTGACCGCACTTGATGTGACAAGCTACAAAACCGCCAGCGCCGGCGCAACCGTCGCGCCCGTCATTGCCCATGCCGCCTACCTCATCAACCTCTGTGCGGTGGATCCCGGCGTGCTGGAGCGCTCGCGCGACGGGTACGAAGACGAGCTCCGCCGGTCGGAGGCGCTGGGTGTGGCCGGACTGGTTGTGCATCCGGGCGCCCACATGGGCGCCGGCGTCAATGCGGGCCTGCACGGCATCGCCGAATCGCTGAATGTGATTCATGAACGGACGCCCGGATTCCGGACTCTGACGCTTCTGGAAACCACGGCCGGCCAGGGGACAACGCTCGGCTCCTCGTTTGTCCAGCTCCGCACTATCATAGACGCCGTACGGCAACCGGACAGGATCGGCATTTGCCTCGACACCTGCCACGTCTTCGCCGCAGGCGCAGATATCCGCACCGGCGAGGGGTGGGAAGCCATGCTCGCCGAATTCGACAGCATACTCGGACTCGACCGGCTCAACGTCATCCATGTCAACGACTCGAAAAAGGATCTCGGCTCCCGTGTGGACCGCCACGAGCATATCGGCCTGGGACGGATCGGTCTGGAAGGATTCCGGTTTCTCATGAACGATCCGCGGCTGGCCGGCATTCCGAAGATCCTGGAAACCGACAAAAGCGACGATATGCACGAAGACGTCGAGAATATGGCGCGTCTTAAAGAACTCATCATGCCGTGATCATGCATCCGCGTCGTGCACCCATCTTCCACAAGTACGGACGCTGAACCCCATGCGCTCTGCCGCCCTTCTGCTGTGCATCGTTTCCTGTATCTCTTTCCTCCACACACAGGAAGTCTTCCCCGTCCGGGGTGAAGGGGAATCCCGCAGCCGGTCGTATCATGTGGTACACTACAAGATCGAAGTCGCTTTTGATGAAGCTGC
>PMCM01000167.1:0-15385 GCA_003154155.1 Ignavibacteriota bacterium
ATCACATCGACGACGATTTCGCCGTCCACCACGAGTTCCAGACGGAGCACGCCATGGGTGGACGGATGTTGCGGTCCCATATTGATGACCATTTCCTCCGCCCGGAGTGCACGTCCGAGGCCGGGGATGGTGGCCGGTTTGCGGCCCGGATCGACATCGGCGATGGCGCCTTCCTTGTGTACAGAAACGGTGACGTCCATTAGTACGGTACTTTCATGCCATTGTAGAACTCAGGAACCTGATAGTCCTTGCGAAGCGGGTAGCCGTCCCAATCGTCGGGCATCAGAATGCGCCGCAGATCGGGATGTCCGTCGAACATGATGCCGTACATGTCGAACGCTTCGCGCTCGTGCCAGTTGGCGGTTTTCCACACAGCTTCGACGGATTGGCAATGGGGGTTCTCGACGGTCACATCGACTTTCAGGACGATCTTGTGATTCCATTTCATGGAATGCAGGTGGTAGACAACGCCGAGGCGTCCTTTGGTATAGTCGATACCGGAAAGCAGCATCAACGCATCGCACAGGGTCCGTTCGTCGTCGCGGAGGAACTTTGCGACATCGCGGATGCGGTCCGGAGCAACCTTGATCCACGGATCGATGACGCCATCCAGCTTTGCTTCCAGGATGGCATCCCCGAACGTGCTTTTCAGGGCGTCGTGAATTTCTTGCGGGATCATGGAGTGTCTTCGTTGCTGGATGGGTGGGAGGTCATCAGGCCGGTTTCTTTTTCGCAAGGCTTTCGTGCCGGATTTTCTCCTGGAGTTTCAGCAGGCCTTCCAGGAGCGCTTCNNCCGGGCACATAGACATCCACGGGGATTACACGGTCGACGCCCTTCAGGACATGGTAGCCGTGTTCCCAGTACGGGCCGCCGCAGTTGGCGCAGCTTCCCATGGAAATGACGTAGCGGGGTTCCGCCATCTGGTCATAGAGCACCTTGATCCGGGAGGCCATTTTCAGGGTCACCGTGCCGGCCACGATCATGGCATCGGCCTGGCGCGGTGAGGCGCGGAAAAACGTGCCGAACCGGTCCAGATCGTAATGGGAAGCGCCGGTCGCCATCATTTCGATGGCGCAGCAGGCGAGCCCGAATTGAATCGGCCAGATGGAGGAAAGGCGCCCCCAATTCAGGAGGCTGTCGACGGAGGTGATGACGATGTTACTGTTTTCAAAGCGTTGGTCAAGCAGTCCCATAGCATTCCTGTCAAACTGCAATTTCATCTTCAGTGAGCCGAGCTTCACGAACCCCGACGCCGCGTTCATACCGCGGGATGCGCGGGGCCGGCCTGTCCCATTCCAGATCGCCCTTCCGCCAGACGTACGCATAGCCGGCGAAAAGGATGGTCAGGAACGCGATCATCTCGAAAAAGGCAAACCACCCGAGGGAAAGGTAGACGAGAGCCCAGGGGAAGAGAAACACCACTTCCACGTCGAACACGATAAAGATCAGCGCGATAACGTAGAAGCGGACATTGAAGCGCATACGGGTATCGCCGACAGGGGTTTCGCCGCACTCGTACGTCGTCCGTTTGCTGGGATAGGGGCGGTGGGGGCGAAGCAGCCACGCAACCACGAGCCCGATGGCAACAAAGACAATGCCGATGAGAATGAAAAGGAACACGCGACCGAATTCGGTGAGCATGAAACGAGGTCTCCGGAAACCAGAGGGTGAGAACTTCGTGAGTCGGACTACTGGTGTCAAACAACGGTATCAAAAGATAAAGAAATCGTCACGGAATGTCAAATATTCGCGGGCGAGGAAGAACGTCGAGGAAGAACGTTGAACAGACGGGAGAACTTTGAACGTCAACGGCGGCCGTTGAACGGCCGCCGTTGCGCTACGTGTTGTCTCTTACGCCGTAAAATCTGTCTCCGGCGCAGAGGGACTGGGAACAACCTCGCCGTGGCTGTTGTACACCTGCACGGGCAGCTGGTGTGCAGGCTCGCTCACGCGCGGAGAAGTATCCCGTTCATCGGGTATCTGGGCCTTGACCGTCTTGGCAGGGGTGTGCTCTGTCACGCGTTCCATCGGCACGGCTGCACCGGTCTGACCCACCCCGCTTACAACGCTGTTGCTTGTCATCCGTGATGCTCCATCTATGTGTGCTGCATGAGCTCCCTGCTTCCTCTCATCCACTGGAAATATCGCAAAAACCAGGCCATGAGCGGAGATCCTGAAAGGGGTCAAAAGCGGGAAAAAACAGCCTCCGAAGGAGGGGATGTTTCTTCACGGGGTGCACAAATGTACAACTGCCTAGGAATCTTTTCCAGCCTCTCCCTGAAGGGAGGGGCTGGTCACTGGGGATTTTTCCGGACCCCCCTTTAGAGGGAGGGGCCGGTCACTGGGGATTCTTCCAGGCCCCCCCTAAAGGGAGGGGCTGGTATTCAAGGCGGGGGGGAAAATGGCGTCAGGCATTCTTCTTGACAAGGTATCGCTTTACTTTGAGCGACGTGGTTTTTTCGAACTCCTGCTCACGAAGATTGAACTTCCTGATCTGCTTATACGACGGAAGTTCGGCATTGACCTTGGTGATCTCCCGCTCGATCACCTCTTTCATCAGCTCGTCGGTAATCCTGATGCCGCGTGTTTCTGCGAGTTCGATAAACGCTTCGGCATCGGGCACGATCTGCGCAGCGATGATCTCATCATGTTTTTCGTCGGGTTCGCCATAGACCATCGATTCCAGCACGAACGGGCTGCGATGCAGGAGATCTTCGATTTCTTCCGGATACACATTTTCGCCGCGGCGTGAAATAATGACGTTCTTCATCCGCCCGCTGATGTGCAGGAATCCGTCTTCATCCCGGAAGCCGAGGTCGCCGGTCCTGAACCATTCTCCTTCAAACGCGTCGCGAGTCGCCTGTTCGTTCTTGTAGTAGCCGATCATCACGTTCGGCCCTTTCGCCCAGACCTCTCCCACCCCCTCATTGTTCGGCGCATGGATCTTCAGCGTCACTCCCGGCAAGGGGAGGCCGGCCGCTTCGTCCTTGAACTTCAGCGGATGATTGAGAGCGAGGATGGGTGAAGTTTCGGTCAGGCCGTAGCCCTGCAGAAATGTAAAGCCGAATTCCCTCAGGCCTTTCGCGACCATAGGATCCACCGCGGCGCCGCCGGCGATAAACAGGCGGATGTTACCGCCAAACCGGTCGTGGATTTCCTTGAACACCTGCCGCTTGCAGCTTTTCCATCCGATCCATTCGAGCACGTTGCTGGCTTTGATCAGCGGACCGATGACCATGGAGGTGAGCCGTTTCTCCTGGATGGATTTGTAGATCCGTTTGAACATTTTGTCGTACAGCAGCGGCACCGCGAGGAGCATGGTGGCATGTGACGCCTGGAGATCGTCGACGACGGTTTTGAGCGACTTGGCATAATACACCGATGCGCCCGAGTAGAGCGGACAGAGCATCCCGCAGGTGCACTCATAGGTATGGTGCATCGGGAGGACCGAGAGGAAGCGGTCCTGCGGATAGATCTGGACCATCATCACCATGCTTATGAGATTGGAGGAGAGATTCCGCTGGCTGAGCATAACCGCTTTGGCGCGGCCGAGGGAGCCCGACGTGAAGATGATCTCCGCAACCGCTTCGGGATCGATGCGGGGCAGGTCATCGACGTCACATCCAGGGCTCCGGCGGATCAACTCGGTCATCGAGAGTGTCCCATCCGATTCTTCCGGCCGGTCCATGTTGATATAATGTTTCAGCTTCCGCAGTGACATGCGGCGTTCGCTGAGAACGGCTTCGAAGGCCTCGGAGTAGATGGCGGCGACGGCGTCCGACTCGTGGAGGATATTGAGAATATCATTGATGGTCAGCTTGGCATCGATGGGCACAACGACATAGTTAAAGCACATCAATGTCATGTAGCTGAGGCCCCACTGGACCCGGTTCTCGCTGATGATGGCAATATGGCTTCCTTCCGGGAGGCCCAGGTCGCGGAGCGCGGCGCCGAAGCGAAGCACCTGGGACAGCAGCTCGGCGTAGGTCAGCCGGGGGATGGGGGTTTTCTTGAGGTCTTCGAGCGCGTGTTTGTGTCCATAGGTGCGCGCCGAATTGAGCACAAGATCCTGGAGGGACTGGATCTGGGGGACCTTGTTGAATTCGATCTGGCGTTTCATAGTTTGGCGGGCTCCGCTAGGCGTGCCAGTTCTTTTGCCGACCGTTGTTCGATGTCGGCATGGAGGCTGTTGCCGTGGGCGTCCATCGTGACGATGGCGGGAAAGTCCTTCACGGTAATATGCCACATGGCCTCGGGGATGCCGAAGTCCAGGAAGTCGACACCCTGCACATCCGTGATGCATTGCGTGTAGTATTGAGCTGCGCCTCCGATGGCGTTCAGGTAGACGGCGCCCACCTCCTTGAGGGCGGCGAGTGTTTTTGCGCCCATGCCTCCTTTGCCGATCACGGCGCGCACATGGAATTTCCGGAGGACGTCGGCCTGATAGGGTTCTTCGCGGCCGCTGGTCGTGGGACCTGCGGCGTTGAGGAACCACTGTTCTCCCTTTTTCAGCGCGACCGGACCGCAATGGTAGATCGCTCCACCGTTCAGATCCACCGGGGAGTCGTGGGTCATCAGAAAATGATGGAGGGTGTCTCGTCCGGTATGCATCGGGCCGTTGAGCAACACCACATCACCCATTTTCAGCTGGCGCACCTGATCTTCGGACACGGGGAGCGACAGCCGTACTTCGCGTCCGGTCAACGGAATGCCGGCGCCGCGGGCCATGGTGATGGCGGGCGTATCGTCTCTATAGAGCCAGTGCCTGATAGCGCCGGTGGATGCATCGATCACCACGCCGAGGCGCCGGAAGGCCCAGCAGTCGTAGGCAACCGACACGAAGAAGCTTGCAGGCAGGCGGTGTTGGACGCCGATCTTGCAGCCGATCAGTGTCGCCTGTCCGCCGAAACCCATGGTCCCGATGCCGAGTTTGTCTGCGTTTTCGAGAATGTACTGTTCCAGCCGGGCGAGTTCGGGCACGGGGTTGATATCGTCCAGCAGGCGGAAGAGCTGGGCCTTGGCGCACTGGAATCCGGACGTGCGGTCGCCGCCGATAGCCACGCCGATGGCGCCGATGCTGCAACCATGTCCCTGGGCCTGCCAGACGGCATGGAGGATGCATTTCCGCACCCCTTCCAGATTGCGGTCGGCGCGTCCGAGCTGGGGGAGCTCGCAGGGCACGGAGTACTGGATATTCTTGTTTTCGCATCCGCCTCCTTTCAGGAGCAGGCGGACTTCGACGTTCTCCTTCTCCCACTGATGGAAGTGGATCACCGGCACACCTTCACCCAGATTATTGCCGCTGTTCTTCCCTGTGAGAGAGTCCACGGCATTCGGGCGGAGTTTTCCCTGTTTGGTCGCTTCGGCGATGGCCTCGCGGATGTCGGCGGCCATACGGATCTGGTTCGCGCCGATGGGTGTCATGATTTCGAACGTCGGCATGCCGGTATCCTGACAAATCGGCGCTTCCCCGTCACAGGCAAGATCCACGTTCAGTGCGATGGTTTCGAGTGCGAGCATCGACTGGGTCCCGGGTGTTTCGCGTTCCCGGGCTGCAAGAATTGCCCGGCGCACATCAGGAGGCAGATTGGTGGACGTCTCCACAATCAATGCATACATGCTTGCTTTGAATTGATCCATAACTCCTCCTGTTAGAGACGGTAGTCGGGTTGGACGGCATACGGAACCGGATCGGGCACACCCGCGGACTGGAATCCGCGAAGGCGGAGAGCGCAGCTGTCGCAGAGGCCACAGGCGAGATCTTCATTTTGATAACATGACCAGGTCAGATGCAGCGGGGCGTGCACGGTGATGCCTGTGCGGACGATATCCCCTTTGGTCATCTTGATGAGGGGGGTGACGATGCGGATCCGCGTGTCGGGTTTTGTGCCTTCGCGGATGACCACATTGAATGCATCATAGAAACTCTGCCGGCAGTCGGGATATCCTGACGAGTCTTCCTCGACTGCCCCGATAAATACCGCGGAGGCGCCGATCACCTCCGCCCAGCTGACCGCCACGGAGAGGAGGTTGGCATTCCGGAACGGCACGTACGAAGTGGGGATTCCGGTCGCGTGCAGATTGGCGGCAGTCACCGCCATGGAGCGGTCGGTCAGGCTTGATCCGCCGATTGCCGCAAGGTGTTCCATGGAGACCGCGAGCACCCGTGACACGCCGTAATGCGCAGCGATGTCATGGAACGCGCGGAGCTCCCGCTGTTCCGTGCGCTGTCCGTAGTTCAGATGGAGAAATGCACATTCGTAATCACGTGCAGCCAGAGCGGCAGTGACACAACTGTCCATTCCCCCGCTTACAAGTACAACGGCACGAGGTACAGGCATCATGCACCGTGGAAGGGTCGAACGCGATCGATTGATGGTATGCGGCGGTGGGATGCACTCACCGAGCTATGTTACGGAGAAGCCCGCGGAAATGCAAGACAAGGGTCCGCCTCCGGAGTGCTCTATTTGGCGAAATCCGGTAGTTTTCGCCGCGCCAGGGTCTGCGTGATGGCTGCAGCGATCACCTCGCCGTCGGCCGGTTTGACAATGAAGTCGTCAACGCCGAACCGTTTGCCGGCAATGAGGATATCCCTGTCGATCCGAGTGGCATGGAAAAGGAACGGGACATCCTTGAACGGGGGGATGCTGCGCATCCAGAGGAAAAGGTCGAATCCACGTGCCCCGGTATCAAAATTTACTTCCGACACCACCAAATCGGCAGCGAGGGTGGACATCGCTTCTGTTGCCTCGTCGTAGCTTGCGGCGCCGTAATAGCGGTATCCGTGCCTGCGAAGTGTTGAGCTGAGCCCTGTCAGAACACGTTCGTCCTGATCCACACATAGGACGAGTTCTCCCCTTCTGGTCCGTGCATTGCCGGTACCATTCCCTTCATGGCCGTTCTGCCCGTTCCCGTTATGGCGGTGGGCGAGGTCGGTCAATGCGCCGTCGATCTGGTCGCGCAGCGCGCCGCCTTCGCCATTTGTCGGGTCGAGTGTAAAGATGGTGTCCACAGTCTTACGGGCGACGGTCCATCGCCCCATGCGGACATATTCTGAAGCTCTGCGCACAAAATGATCGATTTTCGCCTGGTGATAGATCTCACGCGGTGTCATGGGGACAGCGTCCTCTGGTTGACTGTAGTACGCCCGGATGGGAAGTTGCGTAGGACAATCTACTCAAAGTGTTCCGCCGGCGATGTGCCCCCCATCACCGCCCGGCGATCTGTCACCCGTGTGTATCGGGACCTTGTGCCTCTCCGTCAGGGTTGCAGCAGGTTCATCAGCACCAGGAATGTCAGCAGCAGGGCCAGTTCCAGCCTGTAGACCACGAATACCATCGTGGTGTTCCGCATCAGGTACCGGAGGAGCCACGCAATTGCGGCGTAGCCGGAAACACCCGCAACGATCGTAGCGATCACCAGATTGAGAATGCCGAATTGGAAGACGTCGGTGCCGCTCCGCATCATCTCATAGATCTTGGCGAGTTCGAACACTCCGCTCGCAAAGACCGCCGGAATGCTGAGCAGGAAAGAGAACCGTGCCGCCGATTCGCGTTTCATGCCGAGGAAGAGGCCGGCGGTGATCGTGGTCCCGGAGCGCGAAGAGCCCGGGATCAATGCGCAGGCCTGTGCGAATCCGATAATCAGGGCATCACTCCAGCGCATTTCATGAATATTGCGGAGATGGCGCGCAATTTTCTCTGCAATCCAGAGCAGGATTGCCAGGCCGGCGAGGCTGGCGATGATGACGATGAGGCTCTTCGTAAGCGCACCTTCGATGACATGGCGGAAAAAGAACCCGATGAGCCCGACGGGAAGTGTACCGAGAACGATATGCCATGCCAGCCGTGTTTCCTGTGACATGGGGGTATCGTTCTTCCCGGCGAGACGCTGGCGAACGTCCTGGAAGATACTCACCAGCATCTGGAGAATGTCGCCGCGGAAATACAGGAGGACGGCGGTCAGTGTTCCCAGCTGAATCACAGCGATGAACGCTGTCCATGCCTCGGGGTGCTCGGCGCTGATAAGTCCGAAGGCTTTTCCCGCGATCGTCAGGTGTGCCGTGCTGCTGATCGGCAGGAATTCCGTTAACCCCTGCACGATGCCGAGAAGTATTGCTTCCAGTAAATTCACCGGTCTCCCTCTTCTAGTGGTTGAACGTAGCCAGGAACACTTGGCGTTGTTGTGACTCCGTGCACAGGAAGCCCTGTGCCGGCCTACGCAAACACGAGGAGTGGCTGACCCGCTTCGATTTTGTCGCCTGTCCTCACGTTGATCGCCTTGATCTGCCCGTTCTGGGGCGAAGAGATATTTGTTTTCATCTTCATCGCTTCCAGGACAATAAGAATATCATTTTCTTTGACGGCATCTCCTTCGTTCACGGGGATCTCCAGCACAACGCCGCTGATGGGGGACGTCAGGATCTGCTTTTCGCCCGCCGGGGTTTTTCCGCGCGGCGGGGAGATCTGGGCGGGAGGGGGCGGGACGGCGGCCGGTGCAGCTGCATGTTCGACGGTGCGGGCGGGCGGCCGGAAGGTCTGCGGGGATTCCGCCAGGTCGTCGTCCTGCACGATCTCCACGTCTACTTCGTAACGTTTCCCGTTCACGGTGATCAGTAATTTCTTCATGACGCGGATTTCCTTCGTACGATTGCATGTGAGGCCATGATATTCAGCCGGCCGGTGACTGCCCAGGCGGGTTCTGTCGAGGGTGTGAGGAATCGTACCCGCCGGATCGACACGGATCGTTGTACCATGACGGCTGCTGCCGCCGCGAGCACAGCGATGAGTTCATCATCGAGATCCCCCGCGCGGCGGTGCAGGTATCGTGTGACGGCGGATCGCAACAGGAGAGCGACGCCGGTGAGCGCGCCGAGTGCAACGATGATCACCGATAGTCCGGTAACCAGGGGTGGCAATCCCTGGAGCAGTGTCTCCACGTGTATGCCTCTCATGTGTTACAGCGGAATCAGGCCATGCTTCTTCTGCGGGCGCAGGTCGCGTTTGTTCCGGAGCGACTCGAGCGCGATCGAAATATAGTTGCGTGTGTTCTTCGGCTCGATGACGGCGTCCACCATCCCCCGTTTTGCCGCCTGGTACGGAGTCGAGAACTCCTCCTTGTACTGCCGTATGAATGTTGTCCGGGCCTCGCGGGGATCGGGAGCATTCTTGATCTCCGTGCGATACAGGACATTGACAGCGCCTTCGGCGCCCATCACAGCGATTTCCGCGGTCGGCCAGGCGGCCACCCTGTCGGCGCCGAGCGCTTTCGCGCACATGGCCAGGTAGGCGCCTCCGTACGCCTTTCGCACGACCACGGTTATTTTCGGGACTGTGGCGGCGGAGAACGAAAAGAGCATTTTTGCGCCGTGGCGGATGATACCGCCGAACTCCTGCTCCACACCTGGCATGAACCCGGGCACATCCACGAATTGGATAAGCGGGATGTTGAAGGCGTTGCAGAAACGGATGAAGCGTGACGCCTTGTCGGAGGCATTGATGTCAATCGCGCCGAACTTCACGGCCGGCTGGTTGGCCACAATACCCACCACCCGGCCGTTCAGCCGTGCAAAACTCACGATCATGTTTTGCGCATAGTGGGAGTGCACTTCCAGCAGCGAGTGGGGATCGAACACCCGCTGCAGGATGTCCAGCATGTTGTAGGGGTCCCGCGGGTCATCCGGCACGACGCTGTTCAGCGGCTCATCTTCGATGAGGGTCAGTTCACCCGTGTGCAGCGAGGGCGGATCTTCCGTGTTGTTGTTCGGGAGATAACCCAGGAGGCGCTGGGCGATTTCGATGGCGTCCGCGTCGTCCCGTGCAATGAAGTGCACGTTCCCGCTGCGGGCCGCCTGTGCGCCGGCGCCGCCGAGCTCTTCGGCGGTAATGGATTCGCCGGTGGCTTCCTTGATGACTTCAGGCCCCGCAATGAACATTTGCCCGGTGCCTTCGACCATAATAATGAAATCCATCAACGCGGGAGAGTACGCGGCTCCGCCGGCACATGGTCCGGCGATAATGGAGATCTGCGGGACGACGCCCGACAGAAGCGTATTGTGATAAAAAATCTTGCCGTATCCTTGGAGTGAATCCACGGCCTCCTGGATCCGCGCCCCTCCGCTGTCGTTCACCGCGATGTAGGGTGCGCCGGCCTTCAGGGCCATCTCCATGATTTCGCAGATCTTCCACGCATGCATGAGGCCGACGCTCCCTCCCATGACAGTGAAGTCCTGTGAGGACGCATACACGAGCCGTCCGTTGATGGCGCCGAGGCCCGTGACAACGCCGTCGCCGGGCAGATCGCGCCCCCCCATACCCAACGTTGTCGCCGCGTGCTGTGCATGGCGGTAGAGTTCGTCATAGAAGCCGTTGTCAAACAGCAGGTGGAGCCGCTCGTGGGCGGTCATCTTTCCGGCTTTATGCTGGGCCTCAATTTTCTGTGCGCCGCCGCCGAGGAGGACATGTGCGTTCTTTTCCTTCAGCAAACGGAGCTTGTCGTGAACAGTGGACATGTGATGAGATCCTGTTGATGGCGTCCGGCTAACGGCCGGCGCAGAGTTCGATGAGCACGCCGTTGGTGGACTTCGGGTGCAGGAATGCAATCTGGAGTCCTTCCGCACCGGAGCGCGGTTGTGTGTCGATCAGCTGGGTCCCGCCGTCGCGCAATTCCTTCAGGCTTTCCGGGAGATCGGCGACGGCGAGGGCGAGGTGGTGCATCCCCTCCCCTTTCTTCTCGATGAACTTGGCAATGGGGCTTTCGTCGGCGGTAGGCTCGAGGAGCTCGATCTTCGTTGCTCCGACCATAAAGAACGCCGTTCTGACCTTTTGATCGGCGACCTCTTCAACGGCATAACAGGGTGTCCCGAGAAGCCGCTCAAAGAGGGCGATCGCGTTTTCGAGGTTCCGGACAGCGATGCCGATATGTTCAATGTGCGTGGGCTTCATGAGGATGTCCGTTGGTGTCGTCGTTCAAATGCCGCGAGCAGCTGTTCGGCTGCGTGGGCGGCGGTGATGGTCCCCGTCTTGACAGCGGTTTCGATGGACGGCAGGAGCTGGCGGACGTCGGGATCGGCGGTAAACTGCGCACGGAGGCGGTCTTCGACCATACCGTGCATCCACTCCAGCAGCTGGCTGTTTCTGCGCTGCTGGAACGTGCCCCGTTGGGTGACGGCGGCGCGGAAATCTTCTGCGGCCTGCCAGACGGCCGCAATGCCCTCGCCATGGCGTGCGGAACAGGTCAGCACGGGGGTCGTCCACCCTTCGGTGGCCGGGCCGAAATAGTGCAGCGCAAGTGCGGTATCCGCGCGCATGGCCTCGGCACGTACGCGGTTGTCGCCGTCGGCTTTGTTGATGACGACCGCATCCGCCAGCTCCATCACTCCTTTTTTGATCCCCTGCAAATCGTCGCCCCCGCCGGTGATCAGCAGGAGGAGGAACATGTCCACCATGGAGCGTACCGCGATTTCGCTCTGTCCGACGCCGATCGTTTCCACCAGTATGACATCGAATCCGGCAGCTTCGCACACCAGCATGGATTCGCGGGTCTTGCGTGTCACGCCGCCGAGGGTTCCTCCCGAGGGGGAGGGACGGATGAAACAACGGGGGTCCCGCGCAAGCCGTTCCATACGGGTCTTGTCGCCCAGGACGCTGCCGCGGGTGACGCTGCTGCTGGGATCGATGGCGAGCACGGCGACACGATGGCCTGCGGACGTGAGGTGGCAGCCGAGGGCTTCGATGAAGGTGCTCTTGCCTGATCCGGGGATGCCGGTGATGCCGACACGCAGCGAAGCGCCGGTCAGCGGGAGGAGTTGTGTCAGCACCTGTTGCGCGAGCGCAACATGATCGGGCGCATGGCTTTCGATCAGGGTGATTGCGCGGCCCAGGATCACGCGATCGCCGGAGCGGACGCCGTCGACATATTCCTGCGCGTTCAACGCGCGCCGTTTCGCTCCGGGGGACGCCGGCAGGTCCTTCGTGCCCCCTTCACCGGGCAGGCCGTCGTGGCTTCCTTCGACGCCTTCCCGCACGGAGCTTGCGTACGTGCCTTCGGCGTCGTGTGGAACCCATTCCGGTGTACGTCCCTGGGTTTCCATGTCAGGCGACCCGTCGTTTCAGTTCCACCAGCATCTTCTTTGCGGCGACAGGGATGACCGTGCCGGGGCCGAAGATGGACGCCGCGCCGTGGTTACGGAGGAAATCGTAGTCCTGTGCCGGGATCACGCCGCCGACAACGACCATGATATCCTCGCGGCCGAGCTTCTTCAGCTCTTCCACGAGATGCGGGAGAAGCGTTTTGTGCCCTCCGGCCAGAGAGCTCATCCCGACGATATGCACGTCATTTTCCACTGCCTGACGTGCGGTCTCTTCCGGGGTTTGGAAGAGCGGCCCCATGTCGACGTCGAACCCGAGGTCGGCGAATGCCGTTGCGATCACCTTCGCACCCCGGTCATGACCGTCCTGTCCCATTTTGGCGACGAGAATCCGTGGCCGCCGGCCCTCGATCCCGGCGAAGTCATCTGCCAGCGAGCGAACGTCGGCGACCTCGTCTTTCAAGGCGAACTCGCTGGAGTAGACACCGTTGATCGTCCGGATGACGGCGGTGTGGCGCCCCCAGACATGTTCGAGTGCCAGGGAGATCTCGCCGAGGCTTGCACGTGCGCGTGCGGCTTCGATGGCCAACGCGAGAAGGTTCCCTTTTCCGTCCGCCGCACTCTGCGTCAACGCCGCAAGGGCAGAACGCACCCGCACCTCATCCCTGCCGGCGCGGAGTTGCGCGAGGCGCGCGATTTGTGCATCGCGTACTGCCGTGTTGTCAACCTCCAGGATTTCAATGGGATCTTCCGTGGCGAGGCGGTAGGTGTTCACGCCGACGATGGCTTCTTGCCCGGAATCGATGCGGGCCTGACGGCGCGCCGCCGCCTCTTCAATGCGCATTTTGGGCAGGCCGGTTTCGATGGCTTTGGCCATGCCGCCGAGCGCCTCGACTTCTTCGATGTGCCCCCAGGCGCGGCGCATCAGGAGGTCGGTCAGTGCTTCCACGTAGAACGAGCCGCCCCAGGGGTCGATCACGCGGCAGATGCCGGTTTCTTCCGCCAGGTAGAGCTGGGTGTTCCGGGCAATGCGCGCAGAAAAATCGGTCGGCAGCGCAATGGCTTCGTCAAGGGAGTTCGTGTGGAGCGATTGCGTGTGGCCCAGGACCGCCGCCATCGCCTCCAGGCAGGTCCGTACCACGTTGTTGTACGGATCCTGTTCTGTCAGGCTCCATCCGGAGGTCTGGCTGTGAGTCCGCAATGCCATGGATTTCGGGTCGCGGGGATTGAACTGTTTGATCAGCCGGGCCCAGAGCACGCGGGCCGCGCGCATCTTGGCGATCTCCATAAAGTAGTTCATCCCGACCGCCCAGAAGAACGANNNAACTTCGGCATGTGCTGCGAAGTGAACGCAAAGATATCCGCGATGATGCGCATCGATCCGGCCGGAGGATAGATGTACGTGTTGCGGACCATATACTCTTTCAAGATGTCGTTCTGGATGGTCCCGGCGAGCTGTGCCGGCGCCACGCCCTGCTCTTCGGCGGCAACAATGTAGAAGGCCATAATGGGCAGCACCGCACCGTTCATCGTCATGGAGACCGACATGCGGTCCAGCGGTATGCCATCAAAGAGCATGTTCATGTCCAGTATCGAATCGACCGCGACCCCCGCTTTGCCCACGTCGCCCTCGACACGCGGGTGATCGGAATCGTAGCCCCGGTGTGTCGCGAGATCGAATGCGATGGACAGTCCCTTCTGTCCTGCGGCGAGGTTTCTGCGGTAGAATGCATTGCTCTCTTCCGCGGTGGAGAACCCTGCATATTGCCGGATTGTCCATGGCTGTACCACGTACATCGTCGCGTACGGCCCGCGGAGGAACGGCGGAAGCCCTGCGGTGAAGCCCAGGTGTTCGAGGTGCCGGAGGTCTTCGGCGGTATACAGCGGCTTGACCGGGATCTGTTCGATGGTCTGCCAGAGCAGATCGTCGACGTGCATGCCCGTCGCCCGTTCGAGTCCGTCAGCCCAGGACTGCGCGTTTCCCGCCGCCGGAACGGATCCCGGGGTGATCTTGGTGAAATCGGGCATGGCTTTCACGGCCGCACCCCCTTCCGCGCGAGGATGGATCTGAGTGTCTCCAGGACATTGGCACGGAGATGGATAAAGTCATCCACGCCCGCCGCTCTGAACGACTTGATGTGATCCTGCGGATTTCCGGCCAGCACAATGATGAGATCGTTGCGAACCGCGCGGACCGCGGCACAGAACGGCGGGACCAGGGACGGATACTGGTCATCGGTGGAACAGAGCACGGTGATTTCCGCGCCGGAGTCACAGGCGGCATGCGCAGCCTCTTCGGCTGATGTGAAGCCGTCGGGAGTCACCACTTCGCAACCGGCCACGGCAAAGAAGCCTGCGGCGAAATCGGCGCGGGTCTTGTGCTGCGCAACGGAACCCATGGTCGCGAGGAAGACGCGGAGCGGACGGCCCGACTCCTGTGCCCGTGCACGCATGGCGTTTCTGAGCGCCTCGAAAGGCGCAGACTTCCGTGTCGCCGGAAGCGGCGTCGCGCTGGCCGGTTCGTCGCCGGGGACCGGAGGGAGGGCCTTGATCAGCTCCCCCAACGTCGCTCCATGACGTGCCGCATCGATCAGTCCGGCCATGAGAGCCGCCGGCCCTTCCTTCGCCCGCCGGGGAATGCGTTCGATGGCGGCCGCACTGCCCGAACTATCGCGCTGCGTCCTGTACGAACGGACGTCATTGGCGCGGTGTTCACCGATGGTTGACGGATCGGCGGCGTGATCGTCAAGCGGTGATTCAGATGCATGAGCAAACACGGACACCCCCACAATGGGGTCCTGCCGCCGGGCGACCCTGTCTGCACGGCGGCTGGCGGCTTGGCCAATCCGTTCCTGGACCGTGCCGTTGATGACCGCGGNNGGGTCGATCACCTTCCGGAGATGCGCTTCGGACTGGAGGATCACCTGTGTATTGCGCGCAATCCGGCGCGAGAACTCATCCGGTTGACGCACGGCTTCGTCGAAGAATCCCACGTGCATGCTCTCACAGCCGCTGACGGCACCCGCGAGCGCTTCCGTTGTTGTCCGCAGCATATTCACATATGGATCGACGGCGCTCATGGTAAAAGCAGAAGTGCGGACGTGCAGGTGCAGTTGCTGTGCTTGGGGGGAACCGCCGAATGCCCGGACGATAGTGGACCAGAGTATGCGTGCTGCACGCAGCTTTGCCACTTCCATGAAGAAACGGCTGCCGGCAGACAGAGAAAACCAGATCTGTTCTGCGGCATCATCGACGGTCATACCGCGCCGGATCATCGCGCGCAGGTATTCGAGGCC
>PMCM01000167.1:15437-28415 GCA_003154155.1 Ignavibacteriota bacterium
ACGAGCATGGCGGCCACGGCAGGCGTTCCCAGGTCGGCATCCAGGTACACCGGGGTGCTCGCAAGATCGAGTCCTCCGAGCGCCGTGGTGAGATCCTCCACGGAAGCCACCGAGAGTCCGCCGCATCCAACCCATGAGAGTTCAACCTTATCTGCATCGAGGCCAAGGCGGGTCGCGCGATCGAGAGGAAGATACACTGCGGTTTGTCCGCGTGACATGTCGTCGCGCAGGGCGGCATTGGCCTCTTCCGCCGTTAAATACGGGAATTCCTGGGCAATGAGCCAGGGCTGAATCACAGAACCGCTGACGGTTGTTCCCCGGCGATAAGGAGCTTCTCCCGGTACTCCCAGATCCTCGACCCGTGTGAGAAGGTTCTCCTTCGTGTAGATGGGCTGGAGGTCGATCCCCTCATCGGTATGGGAGATCATCTTCTGGTCAAATGGAGCCCCCTTCAGGAGCTTCTCCGCCGCCGCTCTCCATTCCGCAGGAGTGGAGGGAGTAAAGCCGGATAACGATAAACGATGTGACGGAGATTCTGGCGTCATGCAGAAGAAATCCTTCTTCGCGGATCGGAAACCTTGGTACCCGGAGCGAGGATCATCGTGCCCCCGGCTTTTTTGCATCATATGAATATAGAGAAAATAGGGGAAAGAGTGAAGCTCAGACCAGGATTGACCGGAGGGCCTGCCGGACGTCCGGGTACCGGAAAGTAAATCCTGCCTCCTGAAGGCGTGCCGGGACAATGCGCCTTCCTTCAAGGATGATGCCGGACATCTCGCCGAACGCCCATTTCAGAAAAACAGAGGGAACGGGCATCCATGACGGCCGGCCGAGCGCACGGCCGATTTCCCTGCTGAACGTCTCCATGTTCACGATCCCGGGAGCGACGAGGTTGAAGGGCCCGTGGAAGTCAGGATGGTCGAACGCGAACCCTATCGCGGCGATCACGTCGTCGCGGTGGACCCAGGCAACCCATTGGGTTCCGGAGCCGGGCGGGCCTCCGATAAAGAGTCGAAATGGGAGCACCATGCGCTCCAGCACACCCCCCCCTACTCCGAGCACAACGCCCATGCGCGGGAGCAGGACTCTGATGCCGAGATCGCGCGCGGCGAGCGCTTCATCCTCCCATTGGCGACATGTGGCGGCAAGGAAATCCCGTCCAGGGTCAGAATGCTCGGTCACGTCACCCGGACCCGACATGCCGTAGTAACCCACGGCTGACGCATTCAGAAAAACCGGGGGCCGTGGTTGCGCCGCCCGCATGGCATCCACGAGGGCTCTGGTGGTATCGACACGGCTTGCGAGGAGTATCGCTTTGCGCTCCCTGCTCCACCGCTTATCCCCGATGGAAGCACCGGAGAGATTGACGACCGCGTCGGTGTGCGCCACAAGGACCCGGAGGGCGTCTACAGGCCTCCCGTTCCATGGCACAAGAACCGCCTGGTGCGGGAGTACCGTGGAAGCGCGCAACGGATCCCGCACGAGAGCGGTCACCGCGTGTCCCTGTCCGATCCAGGATTTCACAAGGGCAGGACCCAGGAAACCCGTACCGCCGGCGATGAGGATGTTCATATGATGACGCTCCTGCGTTGATCAGGGAAGAATCCTGTGAACCGGTCTTGCCGGTGGCCAAACATCCTCTCCAATCGGTGCCGTACGATTGTTGTGTGGTCCGCCTCCCGACGATCTACCCTGGCATGGCGTAGTGGGTGGGTGCGCAAGGTACGAAACTCCCTCCATGGCTGCAGAAGCGGAGAGAAACACACGAGCTGATCTTGTCATCGGTATGATCCTTGCCCTTCCGGGGCAGCGGCGAAGTGATTGCTCTTCGTGGCATGCGCGTGCCGTCGCGAGGAAGAATAGAAGAGCAGCGCAGCCGCACGCGCCTTCGCATGATCCACGATTCTTTGGGGATATTCCCTGTCCAGAATGCAGCCGGCGGCTTTCTGCTCCGCCCGGGTCATGCGCCATGGTTCATGGACGAAGCGGTCAGGCACATGCCGCAGTTCCGGCAAGTACCGGCGCACATAGGCACCGTCGGGATCATACGTTTTCCCCTGCACGACCGGATTGAATATCCGGAACCATGGGGAGGCATCCGTGCCGGTTCCGGCAGCCCACTGCCAGCCGCCGTTGTTGGAGGCGATATCGGCGTCTACCAGGTGGTCCATGAAGTACCGCTCGCCCCATCGCCAGTGCAGGAGCAGATCTTTTGTCAGAAACGATGCCACGATCATGCGTGCGCGGTTGTGCATCCAGCCTTCTGTGTTCAGCTGTCGCATTGCAGCGTCGACAATAGGATACCCGGTGCGGCCGTCCTTCCACCGGGCGAATGCCCTTGGTGAGCGGTGCCAGCGGATGTCCCGGAATTCTTTCCGAAAGGCATGATCCTGCGCGTGGGGAAAAGATGCCAGAATCTGGTAGTAGAACTCCCGCCAGAGCAGTTCCATGATAAACACTCCGGGTCCCGTGCGCATCCCTGCTTCGTCCCGTTGGACACGCGTGTAGGCGGACCAGTAGACCTGCCGCGGGGATAAGGTGCCGAGAGCAAGGTGTTGCGAGAGATGAGAAGTGCCCTCCGCTGCCGGATAATCGCGCCGGAGGTGGTAGTGCGCGATGTCTTTTTGCAGGAAGCGGCGCAACTGAAGTGCAGCCGCGGGTTCTCCCAGCCCTTCCCGCGTTCCGGCGAAGTACGGGATCCTGTCGACGGTGGTGGAGCCCTCGGCACACGGAACGCGCAGGAGCGTTTGGACACCGGGAAGGGGCCGGGGAACGTCGTCTGCCAGCTCCTGCCACCGCCGTTGAAACGGTGTGAACATCCGGAAGGGTTGATCCTGCTGCGTGCGCACTTCGGATGGTTCCCGGAGGACGAGGTCGTTGACCAGGATCAGGCGTCTGCCTGTACGGGCGAGTTCGCGGGCAACAGCCGCATCCCGTGCGATGCCGGACGGGTGGTAGACGCGGGCGGCATACACCGTGTCGGCGCCATAGGCCGCGGCAGCGCGGGCGAGTTCACGGGGTGCCGGGCCGACGCGCACATGCACGTGCGATCCGTGCATGCGGAGTCCCGCATCCAGATCGGCGATTGCGCCTCGCACGAAGCGTCGTCTGTTGGTATCGGCGGCATAGCGGGGATCATCGTTGACCACGAGCAACGGGATGATCTTCGCAGCCTCCTGGACGGCATGCCACAGTGGCGCGTTGTCATCCACGCGGAATGCGCGGCGCATCCAGACGATGGCGCACGGCCGGGGGCCGGCGGAGTTCCTGCGGCTCATACCCTGCAATCCAGGAACATGACTGATTCGTCCGCCATAGTATCCATATCCCGGCATAATGCATACAGGGTGTAGGCAGCACGGCGTTTCTCCGGTGGGAGCGCATGCGACGCGAAATAAAACGTTGTGGCGTACCGCCGCGTAACGCTTTGACACTGTTCGACGGTATTCATTGAGAGGTCCATGATCGCTCTGCTGTTGGGCTGACGTGTGCCGTCACGTGGATCGTTTTCCGGAATCGGGGCCGGACGAAAGCAGCCGCGCTGTGAAATCCAGGATGTCCCGTGCCGACGAAAGAAGGGCATCGGGGGGGGTCTGTTGACGGACCTCCGGGGAGATCCCCGCTCCGCCCATGATCACCGGCACCTTCATGGCATGCGCCTCCTGTTGGACGCGTTGCAGGTCCACGATCAGCCTCCGGGAATCCGCGGTGCAGGTCAGTGAAAGAGCCAGCACGGAGGGGGCAAAATCCTTGAGCGCCTGGGTCACCGCGGCGGCAGGTGTGCGAGCGCCAATGTAGTGCGTCGACCAGCCTTCGGCTTCAAACACATAGGCGGCTGAGCGGAGACCGATTTCGTGGAGTTCTTCCTCCATGCAGGCGAGGACAACCGATTTCCCATTCCTGGGTTTGATGAAGACCTCGGCCTGGAGCCGGGCGAGAGCGTCAAGGGTCTCATAGGATGCCCGGTGTTCGTGATTCACGCCGATGTCCCCGTGTTCCCAGAGATCGCCGATCTTCGTCATGCCGGGGCGCAACACGTTGTCGTATATCTCCCAAAGCGGGAACCGGTGCTCGTACAAGTATGAAAAGAAAAGATACAGATCCATGCGATCCGGGGAGAGCGCCTTCTCGACGAACATCTCCGCCAGTGCCGGGAAGTCCCGATGGAGGACGGCGATCTGTATCATATCATTCCGCCCGCCCTTTGTCTGAGGTGAGAGGACGCCGACCGGATCGTAGTTGTTCCGTTCGGCGAATTCGACAACGTCACGCACCGGGAATTTTCTGTGGCCGCCGGGCGTCTTCTGGCATCGCAACGTGCCTTCGTCAGCCCAGCGCTTGACCGTCGTTTCGGTCACATTGAAGAGCCTGGCGACATCGATGGTTGAGAGGATCGTCTTTTGCATGGGTGGCCATCTTCTACATGTGTACCGATAAGTGCGTTTTGTTCGTTTCCTACAGCGTCAACATGCTTCCTAAGAATATGGTTCCCGCCATGCTTGGGGAAAGAAGGACAAATTTGGCTATCCCGGAGGAATAATGGCAGGCGAACGCTTTTCGTCACGAGGCATCCAAATGACCCTTCCCCACCCAGGAATCAGATTCCGGTCCACAGAAGACCTGGTGCGGCTGGTTTTGCGGGAGCATCCTTGAGCGGAAATCGAACAGGTGTTTGCATGTGCGGGGGTGGGGGGGGGTGCTGCTGTCATGTGTATCGCAGAGGCAGGCGCGAAATGGCGGGGGAAGATTACGCAGCGGGCTTAGGAGGCGAGTGTGATCGCAACGTGATGCACCGCAACGACCGTGCAAAAGACACCTGGGCTTCAGGACAGGGTGTCGCGTGGCCGTTGCGGCGCAATCGCTTAGCTATCACTTCAATTCACTCCCAGAACATCCTTGATTGCTTCCTTGAAGGCCTGTTTGGGCAGTGCTCCCATAGCCATTTGAGGCTTCCCCTCTTTGGGAACGAACAGAAGCGAAGGGATGCTGCGTATGCCGAACATTGCCGCGAGATCCTGTTGGTCTTCGGTGTCTACTTTGTAGATGTTGATTTTGCCGTTGTATTCCTTCAAGAGCTCCTCCAGGACGGGGGCGACCATTTTGCATGGCCCGCACCAATCGGCATAGAAATCGATGATACAGGGAAGTTCCCCTTCGAATTTCCACTCCTGATTCTTTTCAAAATCGAAGATCTTTGTACGAAATGTGTCTTTTGTCAGCAGTTCCATCGGCTCGTTCCTCCGGATGTGAGTCCTACAACATTGATTCTTGCAGTCATCTTTATCCATAGGATGCAGCACCATGCCGGAAAGGGTCAGCGAGCCGGGGGCCAGGGTCAGTTGTTGACTGCTGCCGCCGCTTCCTCTACCGCCTGCCGAAACTGGTCTATACTTTCTTTGAACACCCGCACGGTGACCCGCGTTTTCTTGTCTTCATCGTCCAGGCGGTTTTCAGTTATCGTGAGATACTTCTTGCCGTTCTTCGCCTCTTTGACATCGACAAAATATGTCGTGCGTCCGGAGCGGACCATGCTGGAATAAAGCGCTTCACTAGTTGTCACAGGAACCTCCTGGTGGTTGGGAGAAGGGAGACGGAAGACATCCCGATTCCCAGTAGATACACCCGGGGGGCTCATTTTACGATGGAAGGCTGCCGGAAAAATGAGCGCCGCTCAGGATTCCTTCGGCCCTGCTGTGGCATCATCCGCGTGGATATCGATGATCTTCAGGTCGGCGGCATACGGAATGGATTGCACGCGCGTGATGGATTGGGCTTTGCGGACCAGTTGTTGAATGCGATGGAGTTCGCCGCCGAGGGCATGTAATTCCCGGGCAAGTTCCGGTGTGGCGCCGGCGTCGATTCTGAGGGCCATACGTTGATGCAGGAGTGTCGCGGCAGCGAGGGGGTTCCCGATTTCGTGTGCGATTGCGCCCGCCATTTCGAGAACGGTGGTCTTGCGGATCTGTTCCGCGAGTTCCCGTTCCAGGTTCCGCGTGCGCAGGCCCACGCCGATGCGCGCAAGGAGTTCGGCGTTGTCGAACGGCTTTGTGAGATAGTCATCCGCGCCGCCGGCGATGCCCCGCACGATGTCGCGCTGTTCGCTCCGCGCCGTCACCATGATCGCATACCGTCCCCTGTGTTCCGGCGAGGATCGCAGCCGGCGGATGAAACTGAGACCGTCGGACACCGGCAGGTTCCAATCGACGAGCAGGATATCGGGGTCGCGTGTGGTCACCAGATTCCAGGCCGCATCGCAGTCCGCTGCGCTGATCACCCGGTGTCCTTCCGCGGTGAGGAGGGCCGCCATGCCGCTCACGAAGTCTTCATCGTCGTCAATAACCAGGATTGTATGCCGGTATTCCATGAGGTCTCTTCGCGGGATTAGTGACTGGAGGAGATGCGCTGTTGGAGCGCCTCGGCCCGGAGCCGGGCGTCGCGGCTTGACGGATCGAGGAGCATGGCTTTCCGCAGCCACGCCAGTGCTTCACGGTCATCCCCCCCCTGCTGCATCAGGAGGGTACCGAGGGTCAAGGCTCCGGGGGCAGAGGTGGAGTCCATCGCAAGGCATTCCCGCACGCGCGCGATGCCCTCCGGCGTGCGTCCCACGGCATGGAGGAGGATGCCCGTGTTGAGGTAGGCCATCGGGTCGCGCGTGCCAAGCGCGAGCGCGCGCTCGTATGCGCGCAGGGCAGACGGGGCGTCGCCAAGTTCCGCCACCGTACCTGCAAGGCGGATCCATCTGCGGGCATTGGTCGAATCGAGCGTCACACTTCGTGCGAACTGTTCCGCCGCTTCGGCCTGGGCACCGTGATCCCTGTAGTATCCCCCCAGTTCCTCGTTGGCATCTGCGAGGGCGCTGCCCGACCAGAGTCTGTTGTCCAGCAGACGGGTGAACCGGGCAATCGCGTGATCGGCATCCGCGTTGATGCTGATCCAGCCTCCGGTGCAGGAGAGGGTAAAGACTGCCATGAGCATCATCACGCGCCGGCGTCCGGGACCTTCCTGTGTCATCGCATGCCAGATCACCAGCGCCCCGGCTGTGACCATCATTCCGAACGATGCCGCGAGATCCCAATCGCGGCTCAACCCCAGCTCAAAGCTGTTCATGAAGAGCCAGAGTGCCGCCGGAATTCCCAGGGCGTACCAGAACCCTCCCTCACCTGGGCGGGCGTTCCTGGGCAGGACGGCAGACACAAGAAATGCACCGATCATCAGGAGCGAGAACGGAGCGAGCAGCATGAACAGATTCATCACATCGGCAATATGCCAGACAGAAAAGAGCGTGTACGGGTCTTCCCAGGCATTGAATGCCGCCAGCGGCACATAGTGGGCGCCATCGCGCACTGCCGTTGCGATCAGGCGCGCAGGCCCGTACTGCATCAGCCAGAGGAGTCCAATCGTGACCGCGACCGGCGGAAGGAGCGATGCAACGGTTTTCCTCCATCCATTGCGGCGATACGCACGAAACAGCAGGTACATCAGAGACGGCAGGAAGATTGCCATGCCGACATGGAACAGGCAGAGCAGGGCGTACACTGTTGCCGGCACCGCTGCATGGAATCCTCCCCTGAGCGAACGAAGGGCGACAGCGACATACACCCAGAGCACGGCATATGCCGCGGGATAGGTTTCGACATATCCGAACATCAGCTGTGCGGCGCCGGCGCCGGCAAGGAGGAGGAAGCCCGCGACCCGTTCCGCCGGATCTTTCCAGAGCAGGCCGCTGATGAACCCGATGGCGCCCAGCGTGACGACGCCGGCGCCGACGCTCACCGCCTGCCAGGCGAGAAGTGCAGGTTGACCTGTGTGGAGCAGGCCGGCAGCGCGCATCGCCAGCCACGCCAGCGCCGCCGAAAGCGGGGCGGTCGGAAACGAGGCCGGGATATCACCCGTGCGCCCCAGCATGTCGAGGGTGCGTATGACGAGGTATCCATCTCCCAGGAAGTACGTCTGCTGTCGCATCCACCAGAACATGAGCCCGGCCGCGCAGAGGGCGGCTGCGCCGATGGCCCGCCTGCCGTACCGGGTCCGGCCGTTCACCCATGCAAGGGCGGAGGCCGAGATGGAGATCAAGAACGTCTGGAAGGCCGGAATGAGCGAGAGGAGAAGAAGACCGCAGGTCACGAGCACCGCGCCCGGAGAGAGGAAGCCGAGCAGATGGACGCCCCAGTTGACCGAGGAGGGTCGAATGCCGGCGAAGACGACAAGGGCGCCCAGGGCTATTGCCGTTCCGGTGAAGAGCCATACTGTTCGCTGATCGTCAGTATTCACGGTCCTCTTGTCCCCCGGAGAAAGACACGCCACACGACATCATCGCACGCTTCGCGGCCGCGGCACTACCGGAGCCCGGATTCCGAGATCAGGTACAGCAGGAGGGCTTCCAGAATCGCCCCATGTTCCAATTCGCGGGGGTGCACCTTGTCGATGGTATCGTTGTCAGAATGATGAACGTCGAAATAGCGGTGCGCATCGATGATCAATCCGAACGCCGGTATCCCCTGGTTGGCGAGGGGGGAGATATCGACTTCACTGGGTCCCGTTTCGATCTTGCCGGCATCGAGAGACTCGAAGAGGGGTTGCCAGCGGCGAACGCGAGCGACCGTCAGGGAATCCGCCTTCACGAAGAAACCGCGCGGGGCAAAGCCGCCCATATCGCTCTCGATGGCCGCGATGTGGCGTTCCCCTTTTCTCCCGGGTGCAACGGCGTAGCCGCGGCCTCCCCGCAATCCATTTTCCTCGTTCATGTACATCACTGCGCGGAGCGTGCGCCGGGGTTGGATGCCCAGTTCGTGCAGAAGGCGCAAGGCTTCGATGGCCTGCATGCATCCGGCGCCGTCGTCGTGCGCTCCCGCCCCTTTGTCCCAGCAATCGATGTGGCCTCCCACCACGATGATCTCTTCCGGGAACTCGCTTCCGGTAAGTTCCCCCATCGCGTTGCCGGAGAGGACCTCGGGCAGTGTGGCACAGTCGAGGTGCAGGTGGACGCGCGGCGCCGCACCTCTGGCGACGAGGCCGCTGAGCCGATCGGCATCGACAATGCCGATTGCCACCGCGGGAACTTTGCGAATGCTGTCGGCATACCCCATTGCGCCGGTGTGCGGAACGTTGTCATGTGCAAGCGTCATGGATCGCACGATGGCGGCAACGCCGCCCGCACGGGCGGCTTCGATTGCGCCGCGGCTCCGTTGCTCGACCGCGCGCCCGTAGGCGTCGAAAGGATCCGGGAGCGCCGGGTCCATCGGGCGATTAAAAAAAATGATCTTGCCTTCCGCGCTCTTCCCCAGCGACCGGAGCTCGTCAAACGAGTGCACTTCGACCACTGCGGCGGTGATGCCGCCCGGAGGCGTGCTGACGCTTCCCCCCAACGCGCAGACCGCCAGCGGGCCGATCGGGTGGCCGGACGCATCGAGCAGGCGCGCCTCCTCCACGGTACCCCGGTCCCAATGGGGAACCATGACCGATTCCACGCGGACATGCGTGAGTCCTGCGTTCCGCATCATGTGCTGCGCCAGGTCCAGTGCCATGAGTGACACGGTCGAGCCGCTGAGGCGGTGCGGTGCGTGGGAGGTGAGTTCCTGCAGAAGCTGATATGCCGTATTTCCCGTGTAGCCTGCGCGCAACAATGCATGGACCAGAGAATCGGGAGCAACGGCAGCTGCAGCGCGGGCTGTTACGGCCAGACAGAGCACCATGACGATATTCCACCACCGTCGCATCATGTCCTCCTGGGGTTCCTGGTTCCGTGTGTGTCAGCCGGCATGATAGCGTTTCCTAATCACGGGGATCAAATACTCTTCGAAGGCCCGGTGTTCGTCATATGCCGGCGCGAAGCCCCAGTCGGCCCGCGCGGCACGATCGTCCACATCTTCCGGCCAGGAATCGACGATGGCCTGGCGCTTGTCGTCGGGGGAAAAGTGAATGTCGGCGCCCGGGAATGCCCGCAGGACAATGGCACGGATTTCTCCCGCCGACGGGTTGAAGCTGCCGATATTATAGACGATCCGCGACATCTGGCTGCGGGGTGCGGCGTGAAGGCGGCGCAGGGCCGTGATGGCGTCGGGCATGGCCATGAACGGAATCCGGACATCCTGGCGGACGAAGCAGGCGTAGCTTTTGCCCTGGGCTGCTGCGTGGAGCATTTCCGGGGCATAGTCGCTCGTACCGCCGCTGGGCACGGTCACAGCGGAGATGAGGCCCGGGAAACGGATCGCACGAAAATCCACGCCGGCCTTCTCAGCGTCGGCAGCCAGCTGTCGGTAATGCAGCGTATAGTACCTGCCGAGGTGTTCACAATACAATTTGTTGCATCCGTACATCGTGACGGGCTGGTTCCACTCGTGTTCTTTCACCTTGCCCGTGGAACGTTTCACGTCGAGTGAAGGGAGGCCATAGACGGCGATAGAGCTCGGGAAGAGGAACTTCACCGGCGCTCCCTGCCACCGTGATTGTTCAATCGCGAGCTTCAGGAGGTACATCGTCCCTTCCACATTTACCCGGTGGGCGGCTTCCGGCATGAATTCAGCCCGCGTGGAGAGCAGCGCTGCGAGGTGGAAAATCGTCTGAATCTCGTACTCGCTTGCCAGGCGCTCCATGAGTCTGGCGTCGAGAATATCCCCGACGAGCGTCGCGCTGCATTTCGCCTTGATGTCGTCGTCAACCGGACGGACATCGATGGCAATGATGTTCTGGCTTCCTTCTTCGGCGAGTCGTTCAATCAGACCGTGTCCCATCTCTCCGTTCGCACCGGTAATGAGCGTGGCAGGTGTACGGATGTGGTCAGGCATAGAGCATATCCTTTATCGCGATGTGTCGTGGTGGGCAACCCCGGGGGGGCTCTACGATCTTCCCCCCCGCAGCTGCTGATTCAGGCGGGACCTGGCGCCCCCCGGCGGGAGTTTGGGGCGCTTTTCTACCGGGGTGCTGAGGAATGTCAACCATTCCTTCAGTTCGTTGACGGGACGGGCTTTGCGCAAAAAACCGTCGTAGCGCGGATCTTTAACGGCATCCAGAGAATGTTGATCGTCGAATGCGGAGACAAACAGAAAAGGAATTGTCACGTATTCAGCAATGGCCCGGACCTCGCGGTGGAAGCGGATACCATCCATGACAGGCATATAGATATCGGATATGACAAAATCGACACGGGCCTGTTTCAGTTGTTTGAGTCCATCTTCTCCGTTTTCCGCTTGCAGCACTTCATATCCTGCCCCCGCAAGAAAGTTGCGCAAGACGAGCCGGTATGAGGGTTCGTCATCGACGATAAGGATCGTCATAGTCCAGACCCCTGAAAAAGACCAGCGTTAATGTTTCCCCGCAGCATGTGTCGAGTCTTTGCTGCAATTTTTTCCGCAATCCGCTTTCGATTTTCCTTCGCAACTCTTCCCTTCACAATTCTTCCCCGCGCAGCACTTGCCGTCCATATGTTTCTTGTCCTGTTTGCTGTCCGTGCCCGTGTCGTTCTTCACCAACGTCATGCCGCATTTCGGGCACTTCCCTGCCTTGTCGCTGGTGACTTCGGCGTGCATCGGGCAGCTGTACGTTGCTTGTGACTGCTGCGTGGATACCTGCGTTTTCTGTTCCTTCGTGGTGCCTGTTGTCTGGGCGGCTGCCGTGAGAACGATACAGCAGGAGAGGGCGATGGTACCAAGCACGATGCCGAATTTCATGAGGCACATCCTTTGTCGTCAGATGTAGGAATACGTTTCTGTTTTGTTGAATGTACGATTTCATCACTTCACACGCAACCTTGGCATCGACCGGATGAGACCGCGTGTGAGGAGGGTCACAACCGGGTCCGGGGATCCGCGCACCCGGGGAAGTCTACGACAGGTCGAGCCCGAACGGTTCCCCACAGTGGGCATTCACCGGACGTCCTGTGCGGTATCGGGCTGATAGAGACACCGTCACCGGCAGGCACCGTTCAGGGAACATAGTCCCGGGGTACCCGTCCGGTGATAACACAGGTGATTTCGTACGGGATGCTGCCAATGGCCCGGCCGATATCCCAGGCAGTGATCTGTTCGGATCCGGATCTCCCGATCAAAACCACCTCTTCGCCGACGGCGACGTGTGCATCCGGCCCGAGGTCCAGCATGAGCTGATCCATGCAGATGGTACCCACGACGGGGTACCGCACTCCGTTCATGAGAGCCGAGCCCTTACCGGTCAGCAGGCGCGGGTAGCCGTCGGCATACCCCATGGGGATCGTGGCAATTTTTGTCGTCCTCTGCGTGAAGTAGCGGCGGCCGTAGGAGATGCCGGTACCGGGCGGGACTTCTTTCACGAACGCCACACGCGACACCAGCGAAAGGACCGGCGTGACCGGAAAGCGCTCCGGCATGCCGTCGCCGGGGGGATAGCCGTAGAGCATAATCCCGGGGCGGACCATGTCGTACGCAGCGCCGGGGATCGAGATAATCGCTCCGCTGTTGGCCATATGGCGCAGCGGAACATCGATCCGTTCGTTGATCAGGGTCTGCAGCAATCCCTCGAATCTGGCGATCTGCTCATGTGCAAAGCTCTTGTCCGCGTCTTCAGAGGTGGCAAAGTGGCTATAGACCCCGGTCAGTTCAAGCCAGCGTGACCGGGCGACGCGTTGTATGACATGCAACGCCTTGTCCGGCGGCAGACCGAGTCTTCCCATCCCCGTGTCCACCTTCACATGGACACGCGCCTTCATGCCGGCGTTGCGCGCAACCGACTCCAGGGCATCTGTGGTCTCGCCGGAGATCGTGGTAATGTCCAGCCGATTGTGCACGGCGGTTTGGAGGGTGTCGGGCCGGGGAGCTTCGAACACCAGAATCATGGCAGAAGGCTGTGTGGTTCGAAGTTCCACGCCTTCATGGACGCGTGCGACGCCGAAGTGGGTGACCCCGGCCTTCGCGGCTTCGTTGCCCAGCTGCGCCATCCCATGGCCGTAGCCGTCGGCCTTGATCACCGCCATGATGTGCACGTTTGGCCCGACGTACGACCGCACAG
>PMCM01000036.1 GCA_003154155.1 Ignavibacteriota bacterium
CCGTAGTCGGCGCCGACCAATTCGGCCAGCCGGACAATGTCGAGCTTGAGGCCGGCGAGATGTCGCTGCACAGCGATTTACTTCTCCACGGTTCCGAGGCGAACCAGTCAACCCGCCGCCGCTGCGGCCTCACGCTCCGGTATTGTTCTCCGGACGTGCATGCATACTGGGATTGGAACACCTGGAGCATTATCTGCCGCGGGGTGGACNNGTGAAACGACGGTCCTTTCCTTTTTCCGGGGACTTGCGTATCATGGAACACACTTCTGCACAATCCAGGAACTCTCCATGCGACGCACCTTCACCACACTCGCCATTGACGACGAACGCAACATCACGTTTGGCAAGGCTCCAGTGCCAGTCACCTGCGGCTACGGTCTCGAGATCGGCGGCGGCAAGGTCTATCCCGAGATCAATTTCACTCTTCCGCCGATCCTGATTGAAGAGGAGACCTGGAGCGAAGTGCGCGGACATTACGAAGAGATGGCGGAGATGATCGTCCGTGCGCCGCGGCGGCTGCACCTTCCCGGTCTCGTCGTGGAATTTGAACTTCTGCCGCCGATGACGGAAAAACCCGCGTGGGGCGCCGAGATAACGGGCATTCTCCATCGGGCGCTGCAGAAAGCGCACGACGACTACGGTCTTCCGTGCGCCTTGCGCGTCACGCCGACAGATATCCGGGAGCGGAACCGGCCGCCGGTGCTCCGGAGCGGTGACGCGTGGGAAACCCTGTGTGCATCGTTCGAGCAATGTGCGGTCGCAGGCGCGGATATCCTGTCGATCGAATCCGTGGGCGGAAAAGAGGTGCATGATCAGTCGCTGCTGTACGGGGATGTCCGCGGGGCGCTCTTTGCGCTCGGGGTTCTTGCACCGCGCGACATGGAATGGCTCTGGACGAACATCGTCGGTATCTGCGCCAAACACGGGGTCGTGGCGGGGGGCGACTCGGCGTGCGGTTTCGCCAATACGGCAATGCAGCTCGCCCATCAGGGGATGCTCCCCGAAGTCCTTGCGGCCGTCATCCGGGGGGCAAGTGCGGTCCGAAGTCTCGTCGCGTTTCAGTGCGGCGCTGTCGGACCCTCCAAAGATTGTGCGTACGAGGGACCCGTCATGAAGGCGATCGCCGGAGTGCCGATTGCCATGGAAGGGAAATCGGCCAGCTGTGCACACTTCAGCCCNNTACGACTGCCGCCTCATGAACAAAGCTCTCGACACCGACGGCGGCCGCCAGTACCGCTCATTGCTTGTGGAATCGGATGTGTCGCTCAGTCCGCAAGCGCTGATACTCTCTCCTGCATCCACCATCCGCATTGCTGAGGCGATTGTCCATGCACCGACGCCGTATCTGCAGACGGTGGCCGCGGCCCGTGCCGCAGCCGGAATCGTGCGGGACGCAACCCCAGGCATCCTGACGCTTTCCGGCCGGGAGCTGAACTGGCTGGAGAAGATTGAGCAGGCGATCGAATCGATGCCGAAAGATGAAGACGCGCTGATCGAGGAAATGCAGGAGACGTACGGCCACCTCTTTGCGGCCTCAAGCTACGGGATGTGAACCGCACCCCGGGTTCCGGATGAACCGATGCAGGCCGCGACCCCTCACGATTGACATGCGAGCAGAGGAATCCTAACAACCCCCGAAGGGCAGACGATGCGCCTGCAAACGAAAGCCATCCACACGGGCGTCGACAAAGACACGTCGTACAACAGCGTGATGACGCCCATCTACCAGACCTCCACGTTCCGGTTCGAGGATATCGGCCGGACAAAGGGGTATGACTATACCCGCACCGCCAACCCGACCCGCAAGGCGCTCGAGGAGAACATCACGGCACTCGAAGGCGGAGCCGGTGCGATTGCCGTCGCCACGGGTATGTCGGCGATTGCGACGACATTGCACCTGTTCAAGTCGGGCGACCACATTGTCTGTACCCATGACTGTTACGGCGGCACTGACCGCATCCTGCGGACGTATGAAGAGCTGTTCAACCTGCAGGTCAGCTACGTGAACCTCCAGGACCCGGGGAATCTCCGGTCGGCCCTCCGGCCGAACACCCGAGGCGTCTGGATCGAAACGCCCAGCAATCCGCTGCTGAATATTCTGGATATCAACGCCCTGGCGGATATCGCCCGCGAGCACAAGGCACTCGCCATCGTTGATAACACCTTTCTCACGCCGGTCAACCAGCGTCCGTTTGAGCTTGGTGCGGACGTCATCGTCCATTCCACGACCAAGTACCTGAACGGGCACAGTGATGTTGTCGGCGGTGCCGTCGTCGCGCGGGAATCCGGACTCGCCGACCGGCTGCAATATCTGTGCAATGCGCTCGGCCAGGGCGCCTCGCCATTCGATTGCTGGCTTGTGCTCCGCGGTATCAAGACGTTGATCCCCCGGATGCAGATGCACGAGCTGAATGCCCGCCGTGTGGCGGAATTCCTCCAGGGCCATCCGCGGGTTCGCCATGTCTACTATCCCGGCTTTGCCACCCATCCGCACCACGCCGTTGCGTGCAAACAGCAGAGTGGATTTGGCGGCATGGTCTCGTTCGAACTCGACGCCGGGCTTGAAGGGGTCAATCGGGTCCTTCGGGGAGTGAAGATCTTTGCGCTCGCCGAATCGCTCGGCGGCGTGGAATCGTTGATTGACCATCCCCAGAGCATGACCCACGCATCCATGGATCCCGCCCTGCGCGCAGCAGCCGGCATCACCGAGAGCACCATTCGCCTCTCGGTCGGCCTGGAAGATATTGAAGATCTGATTGACGATCTCCGCACCGCGCTCACCATCTGACAGGAACTCCTGTGAAGTCCATTCTTCCGATGCTTCTGGCGGCGCAGCTGGCGTCTGCCGGCACGTGCATTGCCTCCACACGGCATATCAGTCACGGTCTCTGGATCAGCCCTGATGATTCCTCGCTGACAACGCGAGGGCCATGTCCGATTCTCCGCAGAACCTTTGTGCTGGAAGGCCGCCCCGTCTCCGGAACCGTGCGCGTCATCGGGCTCGGTCATTTCGTGCTCTTCGCCAATGGAAAACAGGTCGGGGCAAGCGTTGTCAACCAGCCATGGTCACAGTACAATCGCACGATCTACTGGCAGGAATTCGACCTGAGTGCTCTGCTTGGCCCGGGAGAAAATGTTCTGGGTGTACAACTCGGCAATTCATTCTGGAGTGTCGGCGCCGCCAATGACACTGGACGATACGTGAAGACCGATGCCATGCCNNGACTTTTCCGGCGGTCATCCGTATCTTCTCTGGCTGGAGGCCCGCATGACGACCGCAACCGGGCAAGAAATTGTCGTAACCAGCGACGGCCAATGGGCCTGGGACCGGGGACCGTTGACCTTCTCTCACATCTACGCCGGTGAAGACTATGATGCCCGCGCGGCGCATCCGGGATGGAACGCTCCCGGCTATGACGCACGTGACTGGCATCCGGTGCAGGTCGTCAAGGCTCCCGGAGCACCGCTTGCCCGGTTTGACGGGCCGCCACTCAAGGAATTCGAAATCTTCCGCCCCACATCGATTCTGGCGCCGCGCAGCGGCGAATATACGTATGTATTCCCGCAGAATTGCTCGGCGATGTTGCGATGTGTCGTTTCCGGTGCTGCGGGCCAGACGATCCGCTTCAAACCGTGCGAGTATATGGATTCCACGGGCCACGTCAAATTCACGTACACCTGGGGAACCCATAAAGATATCTGGCATGACTACACGCTGGGCGGTTCCGGAATGGAGTCCCATCAGATACTCTTCTGCTATGTCGGGTGTCAGTATGTTGGCGTGACGGGGGCGGTTCCAGAGGGGAAGGCCAATCCCGGGAACCTCCCGGTGATCCATACGCT
>PMCM01000243.1 GCA_003154155.1 Ignavibacteriota bacterium
GCGTTGTCGAAGGGCTTTGTCAGAAAATCGAGCGCGCCGAGCCTTCCGGCCTCCACGGCATCATGCATGGTGCCGTGAGCGGTCAACATTACTGGTACGATTCCGGGTTGGATTTCTTTCAGCCGTCTGATCACCTCAAGACCGTCCATCCGGGGCATCAGCTTGTCGACAATGGCCACATGAAATGTTTGGGATTGGGCGACATTGAGCGCCTCAGTGCCTTCCTCTGCGNNGTGCGGAGCGACTCTTCGTCATCGACGACAAGAACATTGCCTTTGACGCTCATGAACGCCTCTTGATGGTGATGGTGTCATGGAGATCCGGAGTGAGGCACAATGCCGTCAAGATACGCCGGTGTAGGGAAACCCGCAAGAGGGCTTGTGATATGGGGAACTGTTTCCCATGGTCATGCAATGGTGATGCTAAGCTGCCGACCGGACCGACTATAGTTTTCCAGGAGTAGCTGTTGCGAGATCTCCGGTAAGCCCGCCGCCATGAAATCTGAACGTCATCCGGGCGCCCGAAAGCAAAAACCGGGTGCACGGGCGGGTGGTTCCACACCACAGCGCCCGTGAACCCGGTATATGGCCGGTCATGCAGTTCCTTCAGTTGCGGGAACAGCCGCTCACCGGATGATGATCAACTTCTGATACGCTGTCTCCCCTTTCGCATAGAGCAGCTGTCCCGTCACGGGGTCGGCATAGTCCGCCGTGACGGTGAAGTGCACGATGTAGACGCCGCTGACGACCACCTGGCGTGACGACGTAATGGANNGTCCCGGGATGTTCAGGAACATGATCTTGTCCGGCTCGCCCGGATACTGCATGCCGGGAGAGGCGATGTTGTACGGGTTAGGCACGATGCGGATGGACGACAACTTCTGTCCGGCCTGCCGGCGGAGATACGCGGGCTGGATTGTTCGTGTATAGAACCGGTTGCTCAGCAGTGGTCCGGAAGGGTTCGGTCCTGCCGTGGCGTTGTTGCTGCCGTCACTGAACGCAGACACGTAGTAGTAGTAGGAGAATCCGCGTTGGGCCGTGACGTCGTCGAACGACGTGCTCCCTGCCGGAAGACTGGCGATCTCCTGGAAGGTTGTGTCGGTCTTGCCCGTGGCGCGGAACACCTTGTACCCGCCGAAGCCGGCCGTTCTCTCGGAGGCACTCGCGATCCACGAGAGGCTGATACGATCGCCGCCGGAGTTCACGGAGAATTGCGCAGGAGGCAACGGTGCCTGCGGAATATGGTAGCCGAGGTCGTAGTTGCGTTTTGCGCGGCTGAACGTGGACATGATGGAATCCCTGCCGGTATACAGCCACGCATCCTTGTATGCATTGTTGTCCGCGGTCGTCGTGCCGTTGGGCAGAGTGAACGGACCTTTGAAGGAGGGGTCGTCGAACGCTTTTTTCCAAAGTCCGCCCACCTCGTAGCATTTTCCACGATTCAAACCGGATACCCCTTCTGCGAGCACGATCACCACACTGTCGCCCGGAGCCAGGTCGAACGGTCCGAAGTTGATCCAGAGGTTTGTTCCGCCACCGTCGCCGTGGACGATCCACGGATCGGGTTTTGTGGCCATATAGACTTCATCCATGCGCTCGCTGGGGCTTCCCAGGCCTTTGTACGGGATGCCGCTCAGCATCTTGTACATGTCCAGATGGAACGGCAGCGTACCGTACGTCATGTCGCCCAGGCTCGGGTATGTGTCGCCCGCATGCCAGCCGAGGGTGTTTGGCTGCGCCGGGTCGTCACTCTTGTCGGCAGCACTTTTGTCAACGTGCAGGACAACGATGCCTGCGAATTGGGGGGCACGCAACCGGCCGTCTCCGGTTTTGTACGGGCCGCCGATGTCATCGAACGTGTTGACCGACGACTGGCCCGCCCAGCTGTATCCCGCGCGGAGCCACTGCGGGATGCCGCTTGCTTCGGTCAGCACGTCGGTGGCGTGCTGCGCGTAGGTTTCGCCGCGCCTGGTCACCCAGCTGTGTTTGCCATAGTCCTGACCGTCGGCGATGCTGAAGGAGCCTTCGCGGCTCACGCTGTAGCGGATGCCGAAACCGAACCGGAATCCCTTCACGGTGGCGGTGCGGCTCACCGTGTTTGTGGCGTTGGTATAACCGGTATTTTTGAACGTGAACTCTTTAATGAAATAGTTGTCATGCCATTGCTGGCTGAAGGCAAAGATGCGACGGGTCATCGTCACACCCATGGAAGTGTTCACAACATTCGTGACGATGCGGTCCGGAATCTGGTTCGGGTCGATCTCGTCAATTTCCCCGCGGTAGGGAGAATTCACATCGGTCCCATCCACAAAGACCATTGGCAGGTCGATCTTTGCCGTCTGCTTGTGGACCATGGGGAATATGGAAATGCCGGCAAACGCCTGCGTGAACCCTACGCAGTAGTCTTCCCACGTCTGTGACCTTGCGTCGGTGAAGTTCTGGCAGCCGATCCACTGGCGTTCGATCACGGAATTGTCCGTGTAATTGTAGTCTGCCGGCCACATGAGGCCCTCATAGTACACGTCGTTCCATGCCCGTTCCGCCCCGAAGGCGGTAAACCGGCTCTGGAGCGATCCGACCCGCACGTACCGTTTCTGGGTCTCCGGCACCTGTGCTGACGATGGCACCGTTGAGCACAGCAGGCAGGCTGCAACGGCGAGTACGAGATAATGTCGACAATTGAAAGACATCGTGATTCTCCCTGTTTTCATTTCAAGAAGCCAGTGCCCTGTTGCAGGATACGGCGCACGATCAGAAGCTCACCCTGACGCCGAACACCCAGTTGCGCGGGTTCAGGAACGTCAAGGACGTGATGTTCGGCATGTCGATGTATGACTTCTTGTCTTTGCGTATCTGGTTCCGGGCGCTGATCGCCGGGTCGTTGTTCGGATTCGCTTCGAGCGGATCGTATGCAACGTCGCTCGGACGGTAGTCGCCGATCCGGTCGTTGCCTTTGTGGTCGCCGTCCTCCCACGGGAAGCACAGCGAGGAAAGGTAGTCCTGGTAATCATACGAATCGGCAAAACCTGCGTAATTCAAGAACTGGAAGTTGAACACGTTCTGGATATCCATGTAGAGCTGTACCTCGCAGCCGTAGAGTGCCAGGGTCTTCATCAGGCGCAGGTCGATGTTGTAGTTGTCTTTCCACTGGACGTTGTCCACCACGCCCGGGACCGAATTCGGATTGTAGGTCTCATAGCTCCCCGCCTGCCAGCTGGCGAGGACGTTCAGGCTCCACCCTGCGAGGGGTTTGATGCCAAGCACGGTCGGGCCGAATTCGTCGGGCGAGCGGAAGGTGACATTCGCGCGCGCATACGGCTGCGGATGCGGTTTGGACTGGTACGGGTTCAACAGGAGGTAGGCACGCTGCTTGCTGACATCCTGGTAGTTCTCCGTGAGGTCGAAGTATCCCGAGGAGGTCACATCGTAGGTGTAATTGATGGACCCGTTGATCCACGACGGGCCGACTTTCGTCAACGTGATCTCGAATCCCCGGATGTCCGCGTAGTTATTGCTCGCTGCTTCATAGTAATGGACGGACGTATTGATGTTCTGATAGTAGACCCAACCGGGCTGATGGTTCACGTCCTTGTAATATGCCGCGACGTTGACCAGCATCTCGTTCATCACGTTCTGCTCGAATCCGAGTTCGTAGGAGATGGTCTTCTCCAGCATCATGTCGGGGTTGCCGATGTACGTCACCAGCCCGTTCGATTCGCGCTGCAAGCGGAAGCGCATCGAGGAGGACGGCTCGGAGACAAAGTGCCCGTAATTGAAATAGAGTTTGGAATCTTCCGTGATCGGATGCGAAATCCCGATGCGGGGGCTGAAATATGTCTGCGATGCGGCCTTTTCCGTCGGCGCTGCCTGTTCGATCGTGTTCCCCAGCCCCTGGCTATAGAGAGGATCGTAGGTGGTGAGGTTATAGTAGTTGCTGTTCGGATTCGAGTAATCCATCCTCAAGCCGATGTTCGCGATGAACCCCTGGAACTCGAGCTTGTCTTGCAGGAATCCCCCGAACCTGTACGGGTAGACGTGATAGATCATGCTCCGCGTCCAGGTGGACATCGAAGGGCTGTACGTCCCCGAATTGATGTCCAGGTCGTCGTATGCCAGCTGGAAGCCCGCCTTGACTTGGTTGTTCTCGTTATACTGGGTCGTCAGGTCGGCCCGCAGGGTTGTGGTCGAGTTCACGCTCTGATCGCGCCCGAGGTTCATCCATCCGCCGGTGCTCATGACGCCGTCAATGGCTCCCGTGCTGTAGCCCCAGTACCCATACGGGGCTTCATCCACGTAGTAGCCGGGCACCGGTTGATACACGCGCGACGTGTCACGCAGGGGCGACTGGTACGTGCTGTAACGGCTCTGGTTGCGCTGCAGTGCGACCTCATAGAAGGTTGTCGGGCTGAGCATATGGGTCAGCGTCGCGCCGATCGTATAGCGATAGACGGCGCTGGGGCTGTACCGGTCCGGCATGTACAACACATTCATGCCGTCGGTGCTGCTCATGAGATCGGCGACCTCCGACTGGCTCCGCATGACGTAGCCCGTCGGCGCCGTCGTCCATTCGTACGGGGAGACGGAGTACTGTTCCCCATAGAGGCCGAGGACGACGAGCTTCATGGTCGGCGTGATATCGGATGTGAGTTTCAGCTGCGCGTGGTTCTCCGTGTAGGCGTCCCTGGAGAGCGGAACGACGAACATGTCGCGCTGGTTGAAATACGAGAGGTAGAAACGGAGGTTCCCCAAATCCTGACCGATAAACGGGATGGGTCCGCCAACCCCGGCATCGATGACATAGTCCGGTTTGACGATATCGCCTGCGCGCCGGCGCTGCCACTCCCAGAGTTTCTTTGCGCCTTCCGGCGTCAGGTCGTTCGTCGGGTCCTTGTCCTGCATCGTGGCGAGCGACACTGCATTCCATCCCTGGAAATACGGGTATTGATGCTGCGTGTAATCGTCCCATGAACCGTTCTTCGTTCCCACCCAGCAGACGGACGGATCGGTATAGGGGCGGTTGAAATAGGAACCTGGATCGTACAGCGACATGCCGAAATGCTTCGCTGCAGGCGGCCGGTAGTTGACGTTGAACATCCCGCTGTAGCGTGAGCGGTCTCCGTCTTTCGTCACGATGTTCACCACGCCCGAGCGGACGTTGCCGTACTCGGCATTGAATCCGCCGGTCTGGACCTGCAGCTCCTTCGTTGCCGCCAATCCGACTGCGGCGTAGGGAATGTTCGACCGTTCATCGTTCATCACGTAACCGTCAACGATGAATATGGTTTGGTTCGTTCCGCCGCCGCGCACGATGATACCGTCGCTCCCCTTCTCGATGCCGGCCTGCAGCTCGAGAACTTCTGCGACCGTTTGCACCGGCATGGTCTGGACGCTGGCGGCCTCGATGTTGAACTGGCTCGCGGAGACGTCCTTTGTGACCACCGGTCGCTCGGCGGTGACAACCACCTCGCTCGCTTCGAGCGTTGTGCTTCTCAGGCGCTGGTTGATCGTGGTTGTCAGGTCGATCTCGACCCGCACATTCTCCACGGTTGTCTTTGTGTAGCCAACCAGGCTGAAGCGGATGGTGTACGTGCCCGGCGGGACATTGAGAATGGTATAGAAACCGTCGGCATTGGACGAGGCACCCATCATTGTTCCCACAATAATGACTCCGACGCCGGGAAGCGGTTGGCCGTTCTCCGCGTCGGTGACGCGCCCAGATACCTTGCCATAGGATCCGGCAAGGGCGGGCACGGAACTGCACAAGAGAACTATCAGTGCCAAAACTGTAACCTTCCTCATGATTGCGCTCCTCTAGGCAAAGACTCAATTGGTGACATGACGTCCTTCAGTGGCAGTCTTACATCGCGAATTTCACGGAAATTCGCTGGACGTTGTTGAAGATCTTGTGCGGCATATACGAGTAGTCGATCGAGATGCCGGCCTTCTGCACCCCGATCCCCGCCGTCAGATCGTAATCCGGGTGGTTGGTGATGTATCCGACCCGCAGGAAGATGGTCTTGGCAAACGCATACTCGCCGCCGATATTCAGGAACTCGTCGTACGAGCGGGGGTGGATGGCATCGATGGATGCATAGAAGGAATGGTCCTCGCCGATTCCCGGCACGAGATCCAGCATGTTCATGGAGAGTCCGATCTTGAACGAAAGGGGCAGCTGGAAGCCCTCACGTTCGTATTTGACCTCCTGCGAGAAATTGGTGATGGCGACGCCGAAGGCAAGGCTTTTCAGCCCGGTCTTGTACATCGTCCCGAAGTCAAATGCGAGGGTTCCGATGGAGTAGTCGCGCACTTCGTTCGTGGTGTCTATCCGGGTTTTTCCGGTGGTCCCGTCGGCCACGAGCTTGTACACGGGGACGACGCTCTGGCCGAGGCTCTGATACGCATATTTGACCTGGCCGCCGACGGAGAACTGGTCGGAGAGCGCCCGTCCGTACCCGAGCCCGATAACATAGGCATTCGGGGCCGGCATTCCGGGGACATCCACGTATCCCTGGTCGTTTGCCGCCACCTGGGTGAAATTGAACGTCCCGTAGTTGATGGTCATGAAGCTGACGCCGATCACGCCGTACCGGCCGTCCCATGGCGCGAAGGCGACTGCGCCTGTGATGTACTTGATGTCGGCGATCCATTTCATCTGACTCATCGACAGGTCAACAAAGGTTTTGATGCCGGCGAGGCCCGCGGGATTGTAGAAGAGGGATGTTGAAGATCCCTCGATCGTTGTAAATGCCTCCCCCATGCCGGTGGCACGGGCATCCGTGCCGACGCTGAGGAAGTTGAATCCGGTTTGTGCCAGCTTGGCTTGTCCAAATGCAGCCGGCGCGAGCACACCGGTCACGATGACGATGATTGTACAGATAAGCCCGATTCGTTTCATGGAGGATTTCCTTACTTGGCTTCTATATCCGAACGTGTGGCAGAGCTGCGGCCGGCGTTACAGCGTACTGCCGAAGTATGTCGCGCTCGTCTTGCCCCGGATCGTGAATTTCAACAGCACACCGTTTGATGTGCTCGCATACAGATCATCCGCACTTCCCCACGCCAGAAACCCGATTCCGGTGCCGAAGAGGGATTTGTAGGCGGTGTACGGGGCGGAGACTGCCTTGGTGGTACTCACGATGACGAGTCCGTCCTGCGCATCGGTGCCGATGTACAGAACCCCGTCGGAGGAGAGTGTGATGGCCAGCGGAACATTGGTCGGATAGACAGCGCCAAAATCGAAATAGACTTCAGGCGTGCCCAGTGCGCCAGAGGTGATCGGGGCCCGCCAGATCTT
>PMCM01000268.1 GCA_003154155.1 Ignavibacteriota bacterium
ATCAACGTGCATGTAGTATTCCCATTCGCGACCGATGACGGGAAGCGATTGGATCTTGGTCAGGTTGCATCCTTCTTCAGCAAGGATGGTGAGGATGCGGGCCAGGCTGCCGCGCATATGGGGGACATGGAATGCCAGCGAAGCCTTATGGGGCGGGGAAGGCGTTCCGTTGAGCGCTGAGCGTTGATGCAGGACGAGGAACCTCGTGAAGTTCCGTTTGTCGGTCTCGATGCCTGCGGCGAGCACCTGGAGGCCAAAGAGGTGCGCGGCACGTTTGCTGGCGATCGCGCCGAATCCCTTTTTGTGATGCTCAGCGATCCATGATGCGCTGGCCGCCGTGTCCGACGTCTCCACGAGCCGTATATGCGGATGCTTTTCGAAAAACGTCTGGCATTGTTGAATGGCCATCGGGTGCGAGTGCACCTCCCTTATCTGCTCGAGCTTCTGCCCCGGCAGGGTCAGCAGATTCTGGCGAATCGCGAGATAGACCTCGCCGATGATCGCCATTTGCGACGTGCGCAGAAGCGCATAGTTCGGCAGAATTGTCCCCGCGACCGTGTTTTCGATCGCCATGACGGCGTATTCCGCCTTCCGCTTTTTCAGGAAAATGAACATGTCCCGGAAGGTTTCACAGGGGAGGGGGACATAGCCGCCTGGGAAGCATTTCGCCGCTGCTTCGTCGTGGAATGACCCGGCGATTCCCTGAATGGCCACGACGGTTTGTGAAGGGATGNNATGTCCATAATAATGAAAAATCCCGACTTATTGTCGGGATTTCCTTGCGTGTGCGCTGGTCAAAGGAGAGTCATTCCCGACACGAGAACTTCATGGGGTAAAAGTAATAAAAATACCGCCCGGTGAATGACTTGGTCTGCATAGACTTGAATCTAAGAGAAAACGAGAGAGATGCAAGAGAAAAAAGAAGCGTTGGCTCCGGGTGCCCGGGGAGGAGCCAACGCTTCTGGTGAATTTCGTCAGATGATGCCGTTGGTTTTGAGGAATTCCCTGATCGTATGGTAGATCTGGATCATCTGCTCCTGCGAAAACCCGCCGTGTTTCCCGCCCGGGATGGTCATCAGCTTGTTGGGCACGCCCGCCGCGTCGAGCGCGGAATGCAGCCGCACGGCATGGGCATAAGGCACCAGATTGTCATTGTCACCGTGAATGGTGAGTATCGGCGGCAACCCTTTGCGGACATACGTCAGCGGCGACATTTTGACCGCCAGATCGTTCCGGTTGGGAAGGCTCCCGAGCCAGGACACTGCATAATTCTGACGGTTCACACCCGAGAGGAGGTCTTTCACATCCGTGATGCCGTACCAGTTGATGATGGCGGCAACCTTCAGGGGCTGCAGGGATTGATCCCATTCGCGTGTCGCGTCAAATCCCGCTGCAGAATCCAGCATGCCGGTCATCAGGGCCAGATGGCCGCCTGCCGACCCTCCCGTCACGATGATCCTCGTGGAATCCATGTTGTATGTCTTCGCATTCTTCATGACCCAGCGCAGGGCCTGGCGGCAATCTTCCACGGCCGCAGGGGCGAGCGACACGCGCGCGACGCGGTACTCCACATTGATGACCGTAAATCCCATTTCAAAGTATGGCATGAGTGCAAGGATCGCCGTTTCCTTGGTCCCACCGACCCATCCACCGCCGTGGATATGGATGACGGTCGGCACCGGGCCGGTGGTGTTCTTGCGAATATACGCGTCCAGTTTGCAGTCGGCATTTTCGGCCGTCGCATACGTCACATTTGGCATGATCGAGTAGTCCTGGAACAGATTGACCGTCCACGTGAAGACATCCGGTTTCGGTGTTTGCGCGGTGGATGCGTTGACGGCGAGGGCAATCACACAAAGGAGTACTACGAGTACACGGCGCATGAGGAACTCCTGTAATGGTGGGTGGTATGCTCTGGATGATCGTATCATTGAGACGCCGTTCCTAGTGCGCGGCGAAGTTTGACGATGGAGGTGATATAGTCATATTGCGCCTGAATGTTGGTGATCAGGGCGTTGGAGCGAGAGAGTTGGGCGTCGGCGACCTCGATTGCGGTTCCCACACCGGCGGCATACTGTCGTTGGGCGAGGGTGAAATTTTCATCCGCCTGGTCGACCAGTTTTGCAGTAGCCACGGTACGTTCCTCTGCTTCCCGGAGTCCCAGATAGGCCTGTTCGACTTCCAGCAACACCGACTGTGCCTGGGTATCGAACGCGGCCTTGGCCGCATCCGCCGCGGCGTTCGCCTGATCCACTTGTGCGTCAAGTGCGAAGCCCTGGAAGATGGGAAGACTCAGCTGAATGCCCGCGCTCCATCGCGGATACAGTGGAGTGGGGTCAAACCCGCTCCAGTTCCACGTTCCGACTGCCGAGAGAACCGGCAGGTGCTGGCTCCACGCCGCGCGTGCCTGGGCAACGGCTGCATCCACGCGGGAGCGGGCAGCGAGAAGCTCGGGGCGTTGGCGCGCCGCGAGTGTGCGTGCGGAATCCATGGTCATTGCCACATGGGGGTTGGGCAGAGACCTGCTGACGGCATAGGGCGCCTCCGGGTGGAATCCCATGGCGTTCTCGAGCTGCACCTGTGTCACCTGCGTCTGGTTCCTGGCGATGATCTGGTTCACCTTCGCGTTGGCCAGGTCCACCTCGGCTTTGGTAACATCGAATCGCGGACGGGTTCCCACGGAATAAAACGCCTTTGCCTGCACCAGGTGTTTCTCCGCCTGGTTGACCGCCTCGTCGTTGACGTCGGCCACCCCACGCGCAGCCAGGAGGCTGTAGTAGGCGATCTGGACGTTGGCGATCACGAGCTCACGGGCTGTCAGCTCATCCATTGCTGCCGCATCCTCGAGATCCGTGGTCGAACTCACCCGGTTGATGGTTTTCCCGAAATCGAAAATGGTCTCCTGGGCCTGGAATCCTCCGGTGTAGCTCGAGTAGATCTGGTTGCGGGATGGTACGGAGGGGTTGAACACGAACACGCCTTCTGTGTGGGTAGCGCTGGCCGTGAAACTGATAGCGGGCAAATAGCCGGCCACCGCACCTTTGTGTTGTGCAACGGCGCCCCTGGTGTTTGCTTCGGCCGAGCGGAGGGAGGGATGATGGTCAAGGGCCAGCTGGACCGCACGCTCGACGGTCAGCGTATCGGCTCCTTCCCCCGCGGCAGGCATCCACGTCCCGGCCAGCAGAATCGCCACGGCGGCGGGAACGGCGAACCTTCTGCGTATGCTCACGCTCCCTCCTCGTTTTTCATTTCCCGCTTGAACCTGAGTTCGAAGACCGTATACAGCGCAGGAACGAAAAACAACGTCAGCGTTGTCGAGACGGTGAGGCCGCCGATCACGGCGATCGCCAGCGGGGCCTGCGTGGATTCCCCGCCGATGCCCGCCGCCATCGGGATCAATCCCAGGACGGTCGCGAGGGACGTCATCAGAATCGGTTTCAGCCGCGTGCGCCCGGCCTTGATGACTGCTTCTTCCAGCGGGACGCCCATTCTCCTGACGCGGTTGGTATAGTCGACCAGCAGGATACCGTTGCTCACCACAATGCCCACCATCACGATGATCCCCTGGAACGAGGTGACGGACAGGGTGGTGCCGGTGAGGAACAACGTCCAGAATACCCCGACGATGCCGAGGGGGACGGTGAACATGATGATGAAGGGGTCGAGCAGCGACTGGAACTGCGATGCCATGACTACATACACGAGGAGGATGGCCAGGCTGAATGCGAGGATCAGGTCGCTGAAGGTTTTTTGTTGTTGTTCGACATTGCCGCTGAGTTTCACTTCGAATCCTGGCGGGATAATGATGCCCGCCATGCGTGCGTTGATGTCGTTTGCCACGCTGCCGAGGTCACGTCCGCTGACGTTTGCCGTCACTTCGACCAGGCGCTGCTGGTACTTCCGGTCGATCTGCACGGGGGAATTGGTCTTCTCAATTCTGGCGATGTTGCCCAGAAGCACCTGGCCGCCGGCTTCGGTGGTCAGCACGATGTTCTGCAGATCGTTGATCTGCGAACGGAAGTCCTCGCTGAGCCGCACCAGGATGTTGTACTGGTTTCCGGAGACCGGGTCGGTAAACAGCGATGCCACCGCCCCGTTGATGCACGCGTTGATGGTATTGGAGATCTGCGCCACGCTTATGCCAAGGCTCCCGGCTTTTTCCCTGTCGATCTGCACCCGGAGTTCAGGCAGATTGTCTTCGCGGGTGACTTGTACGTCCACGGCGCCCGGGGTTGAGCGGACGATGGCGGCGATTTGGGTTGCCAGGGCTGTGCCGTTGTCCAGGTCGTAGCCGCGGATTTCCACGTCGATGGGGGCGTTGGAGCCGAAGTTCAGGAGAAACCGGAGGAATCCGCCGGGGGCGAGGAAGATCGAGGCCCCGGGGACGGCCGCGAGCTTCGGGCGGATCGCCTTGATGACATCGAAGACGCTCCGCTTGCGCTCGCTCCCGGGCACGAGGCCCACCTGGATATACGCCGCATGACTGCCGGTGTTCCGGCCGAACAGATTGCCGCTGCGTGCAGAGGGAACGCCGACGTCGGAAATCACGGCCTGCAATTCCGGAATGTTCGCCTGCAGGATTTGCTCCACGGCTTGCGTCACCTTGACGGTTTCTTCCTCGCGCGTGCCTACCGGAAGCTTGAGGGTGATGGTGAACTGGCCTTCGTCCTGGTCCGGAAAGAATTCCGTGCCGATGAACTTCACAAGGATCAGGGAAACCAGCGCGGCTCCGCTGATGGACAGAATGATGAATTTGCGGTGCCTGAGAGACCGCTGGAGAAGCGCGGCATACCGTTCATCGAGGGCCTCGAGCGCGTCATGCGCCCTGACCCGGATACGGTCGGAAAGCTTCGTTGACGAACGGTCCAGCAGCTTCTCCGGCGGCAGGTATTTCAGGCACATCAGCGGCGTCACGGTCCGGGACACGAAAAAGGATCCGAACAGCGCCACGGCGATAGTGATGGTCAGAGGAATAAAGAGCAGCTTCGCAATCCCCGTCAGGAAGACGATCGGCAGGAAAACGATGACCGTGGTCATGGTCGACACGAAGATCGGCGCCGCGACTTCCTTCGCGGCAGCGAGCGTGGCTTCCAGTTTCGTCTGGCCCTCACGCCGTTCGTTGTAGTGGCGCGAAATGGCTTCCAGTTCCACAATGGAATCGTCCACCAGACGCCCGACGGCAAGGGCCAGACCTCCGAAGGTCATGATGTTCAGCGTGACGTTCCCGAACCTGAACCAGATGAACGTGATGAGGATGGAGAGCGGGATGGCAACGATGATGATCAGGGTTCCCCGGAGGTTGCGGAGGAAGAGCATGATGATGATCATGGCCAGGATGGCGCCGAGGGACGCCTCCTGCTGGAGGCCAGAGATGGTCTGACGGATATAGAGCGAGTTGTCGAATGTGACCGACAGCTTTACATTCGGCGGGACGCCGGTCAGCTTCGGCAGGGTGCGGATGACGTTGTCAACCACTTCCACGGTGTTTGCGCTCGCGAGTTTCTGGACGCTCATCGTGAGTCCCGGTTTCCCGTTGATTCTGATAACTTCGGTTTGTTCCTGGTAGCTGTCCTCCACCGCGCCCACATCCTTGACCCGGATAGGCACCCCCTTGATGGTCGTAATGACGATGTCCTCCATCGGCTTCACGACGTTAAAGAGGCTTTCGGTTTTCAGGCTGTAATCGAATTTTCCCGTCTTCAGATCACCCGAGGGAATAATCAGATTGGCCCCCGCGACGGCATTGATTACGGTGGCGACAGGCAGGCTGAGCGCCTGCAGCCTGTTCTGGTCGAGGGTTACGTGGATTTCCCGGATGCGTCCGCCGGTGACCGACGCTGACGCAACACCGGTGATATGCTCGATCTGCGGCTCGATGTTGTTGAACGCGAGATCGTAAAGATCACGTTCATCCATATCGCCCGCTACGGTGATCGTGCAGACGGGCAGGGAGGTAATGTCGAATCGCAGCACGACCGGAGGCGTGATCCCGGTGGGCAGCTGGTTCAGGATTCTGTTGACGCGTTGCACAACATCCACCAGACCAACGTCCAGATTGGCGTTCCAGTTAAAGAAGATGCTGACGCGCGAAATCCCTTCGCGTGTGGATGAGCGGATGTAATCCACATCGTTGACTGAACTGACGGAGCGTTCCTGGAGTCGCGTCACCGTCTGTTCCATATCGAGCGGACCGGCTCCGGAGTAGAAGGTGACCGTCGAAACCACGGGCACGGAAATATTGGGGAGGAGGTCGATGGGGAGCTGGCGGAAAGACACGATGCCGAGGACCAGGATCGTTACTGCAAAGAGAAAGGTCGATATCGGATATCGCAGCGCAAGCCGTGTAAGCCACATAAGGAATTCCTTATTGTACCAGTCCGACAGCCGGGAGAAGGAGTCAGCGCTGGATGTTCACCGGTCCGTGGTCCCGGACGAACTGTTGTCCCAGGACGATGACCTTCGACGAGTCGTTCAGCCCGCGGAGAACCTCTGTGCGATCTCCCTGGTCGATGCCCCGTTCGATGCGCATCAGCCGGGCGCTGTCGCCGACGGCGGTGAACACGAAAGACCCCTGATCGTCCTTCAGGAGGGCCGCCGTGGGAACCGTGATCTCATTCGGCCGTTGATTGACGATCAGCATCACATTCGCAAACATTCCCGGTTTCAATACGTGCTCTTTGTTGTCCATGTCGACTTCGATGGCCATGGTGCGGGTGGCGGGATCCACCGCTTCGCTCAGACGGCGGACGGTTCCGGAAAAGGATTTGCCCGGAAACGCATCGACGGTCACCACGGCATTCGTGCCGATGTTCACCGACGGAATGTCCTTTTCCAGCACGTTCACCACGATCTTCATATGGTCAAGGTCCATGAGCGAGAAAAGGGTGGAGCTGCTGAGGGTAACGAGGGCGCCGGGATCCAGAAAGCGCCGGGTGATGATGCCGGCGAAGGGGGCCGTGATCCAGGCATATCCCAGGCGTGTCTTTGCGGCGTCATACGCCGCGCCGGAGACTTTCTTGGCGGCTTCGGCGTTATCCAGATCCTGGCGCGCGACCAGGTTCTGTTCGAAGAGCTCTTTGGTGCGTTCGTAGGTCATCCGCGCATTCTCAGAGGTCGCCGCTGCCTGCTGGTATTGCTGGTGCAGTTCCGTGGTGTCGATGAGCGCAAGGAGCTGATCGGCGCGGACACTCGTGCCCATGTCGACAAAGCAGCGTTCCAGGTTGCCGCTGACTTTGGAGAAGATGCTCGCTTGCTGGATAGCCACGACATCGCCCGTGAACCGGAGTGCATTGGTAACCGTTTCCCGGCGCACCGGCTCAATCTTCACCAGGGGAGCATTTTGACGCCGGGGATCCGTCGCCACCCCCCCGCTGATGATACGGTATGCGATCAGAATGACAGCTACTGCTACGACGCCGACAGCAATGAGTAACTTTGTTCGTGTGGTCATAGGGCCAACGTGGTGGGTTCCGGATTCATAAAGCGATGGGGATTCTTACCTTGCCACAATAAGAAAATAAGACGGCAAATACAAAGAGCTGTTTCTCAGGCTGATCCTGGGGGATGTTCGACACACTTCCATATTAGACGCATGAACCAGCAAAGAGTTTAATCGCCGGCCGAACTTAGGGATTGCATTGTTTGCGAGGGTTTGCTATCATTCCGTGTTCGTCGGTGGCGATCACCATCCGTCATGTGCTGTGCCGTCACCCTGGCTTCTCCCCCTGACCACATCTGCTCTCGCACACAGGATCGCATGGATATCCTCAATCTCCTCCAGGGTCTGGGCGGACTGGTGTTTGTCACCGCCCTGGCCTTTCTCTTCTCCGGCAACCGCCGGAGGATCAACTGGCGTCTGGTCACCATCGGCATCATCATGCAGTTTGTCTTCGCCTTTCTGGTCATCCAGACCACTGTTGGACGCGATATCTTTTTCCAGATCAGCCGGTTTTTCGTCGTGCTCTTCGGGTTCGCCGGCGAAGGCGCCCAATTCGTCTTCGGCTCCCTCGCCAAGGGGCCGGCGACGGAAGGGAGTATGGGCTTTTTCTTCGCGTTTCAGGTCCTTCCGACCATCATCTTCTTTGCTTCGCTCATGGCAGTGCTCTACTTCATGGGCATCATGCAGCGCATCGTCCAGGGGATGGCGTGGGTCATGGCGTGGTTGATGCGCACGAGCGGCGCCGAGTCGCTCTGCGTGGCCGCCAATGTTTTCATCGGGCAAACGGAAGCCCCCCTGGTTATCCGCCCCTATATCGCCGGTATGACGCAATCCGAGCTCCTGACCATCATGACGGGAGGCATGGCGCACATCTCGGGCGGTGTTCTCGCCGCCTATATGCAGCTGCTGGGCGTCGCGTATGCAAAGTCCCATGGTGTCGCCGTTGAACCTTCCCAGATCATGTTTGCCGGTCATTTGCTCGCCGCGAGCATCATGGCGGCACCTGCCACGATGGTCGTGGCGAAAATGCTCTACCCGGAAACCGATGCGCCTGCGACACTGGGCACGGTGCGCGTCAACATTGAACGCACGCATTCCAACGTGATCGAAGCTGCCGCCGGAGGAGCGGGAGATGGGCTTCGCCTCGCCCTCAATGTCGCCGGCATGCTCCTGGCGTTCATCGCCCTCATTGCACTGCTGAACTATCTGCTGAATTGGGCTGGGGCGATCACGGGTCTGAATGCCGTTTGCCAGTCGAGCTATGGCAAACCGCTCTCCCTGGAACTCCTTTTCGGCTTGATCTTCCAGTTCATTGCGGTCATCATCGGTGTTCCCTGGAAGGACGCCCTCAATGTCGGATCACTGATGGGGATCAAACTGGTTCTGAATGAGTTTGTTGCCTATATGCGTATGGCCGACCAGGTCGCCGCCGGCGCGCTTTCACCCAAGGCCATCGTCATCGCCACGTACTCACTCTGCGGCTTTGCGAACTTCTCCTCCATCGCGATTCAAATCGGGGGAATCAGTCCGCTTGCGGAGAACCGGAGAAGTGACATCGCCAAATTCGGTCTGAAAGCTGTTCTCGGCGGGACCATCGCCACATGGATGACCGCGTCCATCGCCGGAATCCTTTCCTAACACCGCCGTGGCCGCGGCCCGGCGAATTCCGTTGCATGTTCCACACTTACTGACACCGACATGAATGCTCTGACGTCCCGCTATCGCTGGTTCGCTCTCGGAGATTTTAACGGGTTCTTCGGCCTGATGTTCGACAATCTCACGGTCCTCTCCTTCCTTGCGGGAATATTGATTTTCGCCTTCGGTTTTCCGTCGGATATCGTTTTCACCCGGATGATCCCCGGTACCGCCTTCGGGGTCCTTTTCGGCGATCTGGTTTACACCTGGCTCGCGTTCCGCCTGGCCAAACGCACCGGAAGCCGCACCGTGACGGCAATGCCGCTCGGGCTGGACACGCCATCGACCATCGGCATCGCACTTGTCGTCCTGGGTCCGGCATTCCTCGACCTGAAGGCAGGCGGTTTGGCGGAACGCGATGCAGCGATGATGACCTGGCATATCGGCATGGCGACCATGGTCATGATCGGGATCGTGAAAGTCATCTTCTCGTTTATCGGCCATTGGGTGCAGAAGATTGTCCCTCAGGCCGGACTTCTCGGGTCGCTCGCAGGCATCGGGTTGGCGCTTATCGGGCTCATACCCCTTGTGGATGTCTTCGGGATTCCCCTCGTCGGTCTGATTGCCCTGGGCATCGTCCTCTACACCCTCGTTGCGGAAATCCGCCTGCCATGGAACAGTCCGGGAGTCCTGGTCTCCGTGATCTTCGGCACCGTCCTGTATTATCTCCTGGGGCATACCGGGTTGATCGGCGGGACCTTCGCCGGCTTTCCCGTGGCGGACCTCCACTTCGGGCTCCCAATCCCGTCTTTTGCGTTCATGGACGGCATTGTCCCCGCGTTGAAGTATCTCCCCATTGCGATCCCGTTCGGCATCCTGACGGTGGTCGGAGGCATTAATGTCACGGAAAGTGCACGGGTTGCGGGAGACGACTACAAGACGCGTGACATCTTGCTCACCGAAGCTGTGGCGACCCTGATCGCCGGTATCTGTGGCGGCGTTGCACAATCCACGCCATACATCGGACAGCCGGCGTACAAGCACATGGGTGCGCGGTCGGGATACACCATACTGACCGGCGTGTTTATCGGCCTTGGTGGGATGCTGGGATATGTGTCCTTTATCATTGAGCTGATTCCCCGTGCAGTGCTTGCGCCGATATTGATCTTCGTCGCCCTGGATATCATCGTTCAGTCATTCCAGGCATGTCCGGCCCGGCACGCACCGGCGGTGGCGTTCGCTTTCTTCCCCACGATTGCCCGGTTGCTTGCGATCAAGCTCGGCAACCCGGAGATCGTTCTTCCCGCGACGTTTGAGAAGCTCATGCACGCTCCGGGGGGGTCGCTCCCGGAATTGCTTGTCACCGTCGCTCTCGGTAACGGTTTCATCGTCACCGGAATGCTGTGGGGCGGGTTCCTGGCCGAATTGATCAACCGCAGAGTGCGCGTGTCGGCGGTGTATCTTTGCGTGCTCGCACTCATGACATTCTTCGGGGTCATCCATTCTGCGATGCCGGACGGGAGCATGTATCTGCCCTGGAAACTTACCGGTGTGGTGCAGCAAGTGCCATATCAGTTTACGCTTGCCTATGCTGCTCTTGCGGTCTTGCTGCTCCTGTTCTCGTTCACCCGCGAAAGCAAGGAGCCGGCTCCAGTGCAGGCCCATAGAGCCTAGCACCGTCCCGTCGGGACAACGAATATCCCAACACAACCATAGCCGCCCGCATGCAAACCGACAACGTGTCTTCCGAAGGTTTCAAGAGGGAACTGAAGCTGCTCGATGCCACCATGATCGTTGTGGGATCGATGATCGGTTCCGGCATCTTCATTGTCAGTGCTGACATAGCGCGCACCGTGGGGGGCGGGGGGTTTCTCCTGCTCACCTGGCTTATTGCCGGCGTTATTACGATCGTCGGGGCCCTGAGCTACGGCGAGCTTGCCGGGATGTTCCCGCGGGCGGGCGGGCAGTATCTCTACCTGCGCGAGAGCTTCAATCCTTTCGTGGCGTTTTTGTACGGGTGGACGTTCTTTGCCGTCATTCAGACCGGAACCATAGCGGCCGTTGGTGTGGCGTTTGCGAAGTACACCGCCGTGCTGGTGCCGTCGCTTGGCGGGACCATGGTGCACCTGGGCGTCATGCGGGTGACCGGGGCCCAGGGAATCGCGATCGCCAGCATCCTCATCCTCACCTTCGTCAGTACCAGGGGGATCCGGGGCGGGAAGATCGTGCAGGACGTGTTTACGATCGCCAAACTTCTTGCGTTGACCGGCGTGATATTGATCGGCGTCTTCGTCGGCAGGAATGCCGCGGCGATCTCCGCCAATCTTGCGACATTCTGGACCGCTTCATGGACGCACGTCGCCGGCGGAAGGATCATCAGTATCGACTCCCTCGGGGGTGTGGGTGTGGCGGCGGCTTTCGGCGCCGCAATGGTGGGAGCTCTCTTCTCCAGCGATGCGTGGAACAATATCACGTTCACCGCCGCCGAGGTGGTGGAGCCCAAACGTACCATCCCGCTCAGTCTGATCATGGGCACGGGCATTGTGACACTGCTGTACATCGTGGCCAACATCGCATATCTCATGATTCTCCCGCTGCAGGGATCGCCGGATGCGCTGGATGCGGCAGGCCGGGGAATTCAATTTGCGGCCGAGGACCGGGTGGCGACGGCGGCGGCATCTCACATTTTTGGCGATACGGCAAGCCTGGTCATGGCGGGACTCATCATGGTGTCGACGTTCGGATGCAACAACGGGTTGATCCTTGCCGGAGCGCGGGTATACTATGCCATGGCCAAAGACGGGCTCTTCTTTAGGAGCGCAGGTTCGTTGAACCGGAATGCCGTTCCTTCTGTGGCATTGTGGGTGCAGGCGGTGTGGGCGGGCGGGTTATGCCTGTCGGGGACGTACAGCGATCTTTTGGACTATGTGGTCTTCGCAGTGCTGGTCTTCTATATCCTGACGGTATGGGGAATCATCCGCCTGCGCAGGATGCGGCCGCAGGCCGAACGGCCCTACCGCGTATGGGGGTATCCGGTGGTGCCGGTCCTCTACATCATCGCCGCTGCGGCAATCGCGATCGATCTGCTGATCTTCAAGCCCGCATACACGCTGCCGGGTGTCGGCATTGTTCTGCTTGGCATTCCGATCTATTTCCTCTGGCGGAAATGGGGCGGTGCGGCAGCATCATAGCGGGGGCAGAAACACCACGTCTCCACTCCCGACCGCCCCCGACCGTCCTGTTCAAGGGGCTGACATCAGAGGTCTGACATCGGAGTTGGTCTGGCGGACACCTCCGTGCTACCTCAGGAGTATCATGTGCTTCACATAGGTGACGTCGCCGGCCTCCAGCCTATACATGTACACTCCGCTTGCAATGTGTGATGCGTCGAATCTCACGCTGTAACTTCCGGGTGTCATCGCTTCGTCCACCAGCACCGCCACCTCGCGGCCGAGCATGTCATAGACGCTGAGGCGTACCCAGGAGGCACCCGGAATTCTGATTTCTGAATTCTGATATGTGAATGCTGAATTTGTCGACCCCAGCGCAGACGCCAGACCCGCAACCCCGGATCCCGCTTCCCGATTGACGATAGCCGATGGACTATTGACGACCCCGGGTACCGCTTTGCCAGACCCCAGACCCGAGCCCCCAGACCCGAGAGTGTATCTTATCGTCGTAGACGGATTGAACGGGTTCGGATAATTCTGGTCAAGGCAAGTCGTCACGGGGAAAACGGGACTGTCATCCACTCCGCTGGGGACTCCCGTCGCACCAAACACGATCGACTTGATGAGGGGATTGGGCCCTGCCGCGTGGGTAGTCGTGAGAACGATGGCACTGTAGTACACGACGTTCGTCTGCAGGAACCGGGGGAAGATGGTGAAGATGATCGGCCGGGATTCTCCCGGGTCAAGAGAGAAACTCTGCGGGCTGACTGTCACCGCAGAATCGGTCGGGATGTTGATATTGTCCAGCGTGACGGTGATCGAGTCTGATGCGCCGCCGGTATTCACGGCAACCAGTGTGGTATCGCGCCGTGCGAGAGCCCGGCTGATGTTGCCGAGATCGAGCGTGCGCGTGTCGAACGAAATGAATGCTGGAATCGCCGTCCGGACAGCGGCAACGCTCCGGTGAAAAATGTTGCCGTCGTATGAGACGCCCCAGACGTAGCAGCTGTCGCCGTCTTTCACGGCGTCAAGATCGGCTGCCGGAGCCATGGGCGGCATGCGTTCCTGGTCCCACGTCAAGCCGCCGTCCGAGGAGACGCTCATCCAATCCGCGTACTGTGCCGCCCACATCTGAGTTGTGCCCGGCACGGCCGCGAGCGCAAATATGCCTGGCGCGCTGAACCCGCTCACGGAAGTCCAGTGTTGGCCGCCGTCATACGTGCGGGATACGAATGGCTCGTTTCCGGCCGACACGGCGATGCCGGAGGCCGAAGAGACGAACGCCGTGTGTACGGGGCCGGAATTCCCCGTGCTTGACACGCTCCAGTGAACGCCTCCATCCTGCGTTCGCGCGACCCGGCCGCCGTCCACGCCGGAAAACCATGCATGCGCAGAGTCCAGCAGGGTCAGGGAATTCGGCATCAGGTATCTGCTCCATCCGGACGCCGCGGGAGCCGAAGAAGCGCGCCAGGAGACCCCGGCGTTTGTCGTGACGACGAAGAGTGAGGAATCCACGCCGGGGAGCGCAAACAACGCGGCGCCATGTACTGGATCGCAGAATCTCAATCCAGTACAGTAACTCCCGAAGGGAGCGGTAAAGACGGTTGACCAGCCGGTGCCGCCGTCAGTGGTTCGTTGAATGACGGCCTGTGAGGTCCCCGACCCTTCAGCAACGAGCGCTGTCCGTGCGGTAACTCCGGCGATGCAGGAGACGTCGGCGCCGTGCGCCGGTATCGTGCCGGTGTTCCACGTCAAACCCCCGTCGGTCGTTCTGAGGAAGGTGCCTCCGCTCGCGATGGCCCAGGCTGTCTGCTTGTCCACGGCGCTGATGTTTGATATCGCCAGCTGACTGAAGCTCGACTGCTCAGCCCAGGCGAAGAATTCCAGATATGTAAAATCCGAAAAGCCTGTGCCCGGGTCGGTCATGTCCAGTCTGATCACCGGCAGGGGAGCGTAGTCCAGGTTTTTCGACAGGGCTATCGTACAGCTCACATCGACGGAAACGTCTGTCCCGATAACGCCCGTCTGAACGGTCGCCGAAGTGAGGATCTGAATTCCCGCCGAGGCGGAAAATGAGCACTGCATGTTCGCCGTCGGATAGCCGTAGTTGACCAGATGGGCCGTCACGACGCCGCTGGCGGGGCTGTATGTCAGCGAACGGACGGATATACCCGGCAGCCTGCGCGTCAATGCACCGAAGGCGTCAATTCGTCCGTGACCGAGCTTGCCGGTGAGGAATGGGGGGTTGGCGCCGTCAATCGCAACGGCGGAAGCACGAATCTGTGCGCTGATGCGCCGGGCGCCCCAGTCGGGATGTACGCTCTTGAGAAGTCCCGCCAGGCCGGCGACGATGGGTGCAGAGAACGACGTACCGCTGCCCCCGGTAAAATAGCCGTCGAAGTTGCATCCGTTGATGCTATTGCCGGTCGCCATGACATCAACAGCATAGCCGTAGCTTGAAAATGACGATTTGACGTTTGGTGTTCCATTGCCGGGATAGTCGACGGACCCGACGGAAAGTGCGCTGGGATATGCTGCGGGATAGAGCGGTATATCATCATTGCTGTTTCCGGCAGCGCACACGACAAGTGTTCCGGCGTCCGTGGCGAATTCCACGACGTCGTTCATGGCGCGGGAATATNNCCTATCCCGTTGTTGGTATGGCCTGCCGCCATGCTGCTTGTGCCGGTGCCATGGTTCTCTGTCGTGGGCATCGGATCGTTAGAATTGGCGTCAAAATTCCATCCCCTCCAGTCGTCGACAAACCCGTTCCCGTCGTCGTCAATGCCGTTTGTGCGTTTATCGCGGCCCTGCGCGTCAAGTCCCGTTTCACCTGCGTTTGTCCAGAGTTTTGCCGCAAGATCAGGGTGGGTATACTCAACGCCGGTATCCACAATACCGATGGCGATCGTGGAATCTCCTGTTGTGGTGTCCCACGCAGCGGGGAAATTCAGGTAGGAGAGGTACTGACCGTACAACGGATCATTGGGAATGGATTCCGGTGCGGTACGTCCGGTTGAACGGAGCAGCTCATATACGGGTTCCGGTTCCGCATACTCAACCTCTGGAATCCGCGACAGTTCCGCGGCCACCACTTCCGGTGCGAGAGGGGAGGTGTAGCGGATCCGGTAGATGCGGCGCACATCGGCGGAGAGGCGTTCCGCGATTACGGTTGCGGCATCCGTTGTCTGTGCGCCGCCGGAGCTCTGGGCGGACATCCGGCCGGCGAGTGTGCGGGTGAACTCTTCCTTCCACACCGGCTGCAACGGGCCTGCGCCTGTGCGTGCCAGGATATTGTTCAATGCGTGAAGGGCGGAGGGGAGTGGCGCGGCAGGAGAAGACATGACGGCATCTGCGCGGAGTTTGATCAACAGCGAGCCGGCGACGGCGTGTGGCGTTCCGGCAACAACCGTCGCCGGAAACAGAAGGAGCATGGTCACAACGATCTGACGACGGGACATGGCGAGCCTTCGACAGGTGAGAGGGATTCAGCGTCGACCAGCCACATGCAAGCGTGCCCGGATTCTCAGGATGACGGCTGCAAGACCAAGAATGATCAGGAAAGTCCCGCCCGCAAAAACAACGGTGAAGCGGTTCGGATTCCGGACGAGGTCCGCCGGATTGAGGGAAGCGCGGGCGGTGATCCGGTGTGCGGGAGTTCGGTACCGGTCGGGGATTTCCGGCACGCCGCCTGGTTCCCGGGGGGGAAAGGTGCGGAGATACTGCATGAGGGCTATCCAGGATTTCAGTTCCTGTGTCCCGGGCACGGACGGGTTGGCGTCGACGGTAGACTCTTTCCACCCTGATTGCGGCGACCCGTCGCTGCGGCGGGGTTGGACGGCGAACAGGCCGTGGCTCAGCGATTGCACGTTCGCCATCATGATTCCCGAATACAAGCACACGCACACGCGGTACAGTCTGTTCATCTCGATGGGGTGGGCGTGGCCGTTGGTGTCGACGATCTCCGCATCGGTGATGCGGTTGAAGGGGACGCGATACGGGTTGTAGCGGAACTGGATCCCCGCGACCTGCAGGTGGGCGTCTTCTTTCAGCGATGTGACTGTCGTTTCAATTTCGAGAGCCTGCAAGAGATCTGCCCCGGTGAGGAAGGTCGTGACGAGTGGGTAACCGGGCTCCATGTCGGGTCCGAGCCCGAGGGAAAGGACCTGAAAAATGTCGGCCACGGTTATTGGCCCGTGGTGGAACGACCCGCGGATCATTCCTATCGGCACCAGCACGACGTCCGGCGGATGTGCGCCGGGTCCTTCGGCGCGGGCCACGGCATAACGATAGGCGTCGGCAATCATATCACCAAGACCGTTTTCGCCGGGATGCTGATAGGCCTCATCGAGCGTGGGAAAGTCAAACGCCGACTCGGCGATGATCTGGGTACTCCGGAGACCGAGTGGCGCGAGGAACTGCCGGTCCACGAGAGACGTATACTGATCGATGGCGCGTGCAATTGCCGTATCACCGGGCAGCGAGGAACTGATCGGGACCAGCTCATAGTGTTCGAGGAGGGGGCGACGGCCGGGGGAACACTGCAGATCGATGATGCCGAGGTGCGATCCGAAGGAGCCCGCCGAAGCGATGACGGTCGATCCGACGATCAGGGGTTCGCGCAACACGCGGTGAGTATGGCCGCTGATCACGACATCGATTGCGGGGACGCGCCGGGCGAGTTGGTAGTCCTCCGATTCGGGATCGCTTTCGACCGTGCCCGCATGCGAGAGGCACAGGATCACATCCGCGCGGGCCGAGTCGCGGAGTCGTTCAACGGTGTGCATGGCTGAGAGGATGTGGTCGTCGAACGTGGCAGGTCCGATGAACGGTGAATCGTCGTCGGCGTCTTTGCCCATGACGCCAAAAACGCCGATGCGCACCCCATGGCGTTCGAGCACAGTGAAGGGCTGCACGCCGTACTCCTTGAACGCCGCGGCGAGAGAGTCCACCGCGCCGTTCCGTTCCTGTAAATCCAGATTTGCGAGCACCATGAGCGGGAGCCGTTTGCCCGTTGCGCGGGCATTGTGCAGGTAGCGGGCGAGGCCGTCGAGGTGGAAGTCGAAATCGTGGTTGCCGAAGGTCCCCACATCATAGCCCATGTCGCCCATGAGCTGCAGCTCCGGGCTTGTGGTCAGGAACAATGTATGATACAGCGTGCCCATGGTGAAATCTCCGGCGTCGACCAGAATCACACCGGCCGGATCTGCCGAAGATGCCCTGTGAATCGCAGTGGCAAGGCGGGCAAAGCCTCCTGATTCAGCCACGGCGCCGTCGGGCGTCACGATGCGGGAAGGGAGGAGGCTCGAATGGAGGTCGTGTGTGAAAAGAATCCGGATCCTTGTCTGTGTCAATGCCGGGAGGGTCAGGGACCCCGTCAGCAACGCGGATAAGACCAGGGAGATGATGGAGCGATGGTGCATGGGCGGAGACATCCTTTCGGCGGCCGATATCTGCCCCGTGGACATAATGTAGGGAGGGAGAAGGGCATTGTCAACGCGGATGGGTCACGGCGGCGCGCTCCCGCGGGTAAACGGCGGAAGCGCGCTGCGTGGTTCTCAGAAAGGAGGGAGGGGCAGAAACCCTACCAGATTTTCACCCGGGCCGATTCGGGCCGAAACAGCTGGTCACCCTCTTTGACATCGAACGCTTTATAGAATTCGGGCATATTCGTCACGATGCCGTTGACCCTGTACTGCGAAGGAGCATGGGGGTCGACGAGCAAGCGGCGCCGCAGTTCATCGTCGCGATATTTCCGGGCCCATACCTGTGCCCAGCTGAGGAAGAAGCGCTGGTCTCCGGTCAACCCGTCGATAACCGGCGCCTCTTTTCCCAGGAGCGATTTGTGGTAGGCCTGGAACGCGATGGTCAGGCCGCCGAGGTCGGCGATGTTCTCGCCCAGTGTCAGTTGACCGTTGACCTTCATCGTGTCGATCGGGGTGAAGTAGTGCTGAAAGATGTCGGCTAATGGGAAATCCTGCTGCATTGGGGGGTCTGGAAGAAGGCGTATGTTGCGAAGTACGAACCGCGGAAGAAGCATCGCCGGAAAAGTGAGAGGAGACGTCCGTCACGATCACGCGCATGCCGCTCAACCATCTGTGGCATCTTCCGGTGTTACGGAGCCGCCGCGGCGTGTGGCGCAATGTTCGCCGCCGTCGCCTGGAATTGTGATTTCCCCGGTTCGTTAAGAAGCACCCAGATCGTGTAGATGCCGACCGCGGTGCCGATGGGGATGTCGATGAGGCTGAGGAACCCGACGACCAGAGCAAGAATTCTGCCCCATTCCCGGTGCATGAGGACCCCGATGCCGGCAATGATGCTCGGGACGGCGAGCAGGCCGAGAAGCACCATGATGGCCGTGCCGATGATCCCGAGCACGCCCATGGCAGTTCTGTCGTCCGCGATGACTCCGATGCCTGTGAGAATGCCGAATGCGACCACTCCGATGACGAGAACAAACGCTCCCCGGGCGATATGGAGCACGCCGAGCAGGGTGATGTGGTTTTGCGAAGTCATGACAAGCCTCAGGTGGATCCGTTGATCAGTCCTTGTACATTATACGATGCGCACGCGAGGGATGTTGCAAGGGAAACGCTGTGGCCGGAAAGGCCGCATTGCGCAAGAAACTTCGATCCGGAGCACCGGAGGCTTCGCTTCACCGCCGGTCTCAGTGAAGCGGGATCGAAATCGAGAACGTCGTCCGGTCTGTGCGCGTAAACGTCACGTGGCCATCCAGCTGCTCGGCAAGCAATTGGATGATTCTCATCCCGAATCCGCCCGGTTGCTGGAGCGAGAAATCCGGAGGAGGGCCGACGCCATCATCGGAGACGGTAATGATCAGGTCCACCCCATTCTGGTGCACCTCGATCGTGACGTTCCCGCGGCGTCCCCCGGGAAATGCGTACTTGAGTGCATTGGTGACGAGCTCATTCAGCAGCAGACCGCAGGGGGCTGCTGACTTTGCATCGATCTGGACCGGTTCGTACCGTTCCGTAATCTGGATATCCGATTTCCCGCGAATATATGTTTCCGAAAGCGATCGGACGATGTGGCCGAAATAGTCTTCCAGACGAATCTTTTGCACCTCGCCGGTCTGGTGCATGAGCGCATAGAGACGCGTCACCGAGTTCACCCGGTCTCTGAGGTTATGGAGAATGGTGCGTGCCGCCTCGACGTCGGTGCGCTCGGATTCCAAACCGATAAGTCCGGTAATCATGGTCAGGCTGTTCTTGATGCGATGCTGGAGCTCATTGAGGAGCGCACTTTTTTCCTGGAGGGCTCCCTCGAGGGCTTCTTCCGCTTTCTTTCTCTGCGAGATATCCGTGTAGAAATTCAGAGCTGCGGGTGAACCGCCCCAGGAGATCACGGTCGCACGCACCTCCACCCACCTGATGCTTCCGTCCTTCCGCTGGATCCTGTACATCGTGGCATCCTGGGGCAGCGGTTGGGACTTCGAGCGCAGCTGGTGATTGGTGAATGCCCGCTCCCTGTCTTCCTGCATGACCAAGTCGAGGATGGATTTTCCGAGAAGCTCACGGCGGGAATAGCCTGTCAGCGTCTCGGCTTGAAAATTGGTGAATTTGATCGCGCCATCCTGGATTACCGCGATCACTTCGGCAGCGTTCTCGATCAGCAGCCGGTACCGTTCCTCGCTTTCGTGGAGCCGGACCTCCGCTTCCTTGTGTTTTGCAATATTCTGGATTGTTGACCGCATTCCGGCTATCCGGCCATCGGGGAGTTTCAGGAGGACATCTTCGACGTAGACGGGAAACGTGGATCCATCTTTGCGTCTGAACGTCCGTTCAAACGTCGTGCCGGGGAGGAGTTTGCCGGAAAGCTTTGCCAGCGTTGCGGCCCGCGATTCAGGTTCCACGACGAACTGCCAGATCGGTTGGCCGATCATTTCCGCCCGTTCATAGCCCATCATGTGCAGCTCGGTCCGATTGATATTGGTGATCCGTCCTTCGGTGTCCAGTACGTGATAACCCACAGGAGCATCGTCGAACAGGCTGCGGAAGCGTTCCTCGCTTTGGCGTAGGGCGTCTTCGGCTTTTTTCCGCTCGCTCACATCGCGCGTAACGGAATAAATGTGCGCGACGCCTTTGACGGTGCTCAGGGATGCCGACATCAATGCACGCGTGATCGAGCCGTCTTTCCGCTGGAAGTCCGCCTCGAGATTCTTGCAGTACCCTTGTTCCTTCAACCGGCGGACGAGCTCTTCGCGGTCGGCCGGATTGTGCCAGATGTTGACTTCCAGGGAGGATTTCCCGATAACATCCGCTCGTGTGTAGCCGGTCAGGGTCGTGAACCCGTCATTGATTTCCACAAAGACGCCGTCGATCAGCCGGTTGATGTTGATGGCGTCCGGGCTGTCCTGAAATGTCGAGCGAAAGTGGTCTTCGCTTTCCCGTAGTGCCTGGTCACGCTCTTGCGCCTGCTTGTGAGCTTCGAAGAGACGGAATGCCATCCTGACGGAGGCAAGCAGAACCGCTTCTCCGGCATCCTTGGCCACAAAGCCATAGGAAGGGATCTTCTCGGTGCGCGCGGTGAATTCCGATTCGGTGTGGCCGGAGAGGAACAGCAGGGGGATATCCGTTTCACTGATGATCAGCTTAGCGGCACTGCTGCCATCCATGCCGGCGCCCAAATCGATATCCATCAGGATCAGATCGGGCGGGGGTGTCTGATGCGCAAATGCAACGGCTTTTTCTGCGGATTTCGTCGTGATGGTCTGATAGCCATGTTTCTGAAGCGTTGCGGAAACGGTGTCGGTGACCAGCGGTTCATCATCGACGATCAGGATCGTTTGGACGGAACTCCGGTTCAATGGCATGCTGATTCCCTGGGCTCTGAGTAGTTCGGACAGACGCCTGGCTATGAGCGCACAACACAGGTCCCGATAACATCATCTGCAAAGTAAGATAGGTGTGCGAAGGATGAAAATCAAACAGCCGGCGTGGTGTCGCAGCCTAGCTGGTGTCGCAGCCTGGTCGTGTGGTGCTCTTGGAATCACCTGTCGAAAGCGCTACATTGGCGTACCCTCTCACATCGGGAATCCGGAATGAACCGTCCGCCTTTCACCCTTCTGCTGTTCTGCCTGCTTGTGTGCGGGTATTTGCCGGTGCGGCCCCAGACTCCCGCCGGCGGCGGCAGGATAGATATCGATCGATGTGTCAACACGTTCACCCCTGCCGGTGTCGAATTGACAGCGGCCGGATATCAGTACTGGTTTGCGGACAGCACATTCCTGGACGGGAGGACCATCAAACTGAGCGTGGTGAGGCCTCACGGAGCGACCCATCCACCGCACCGGCACGCGGAAGACGAATTCTTCTTTGTTCTGGAGGGGCGTGCGGAGTTCTTTCTTAACGGCGACACGAGGATCGTGACCCCTCTGACGAGCCTGTATTGTCCTCCGTTTGTCATGCATGGCATCCGGAACGCCGGAGATCACGCTTTGAAGTATCTGGTGATCAAGAAATATAACCTTGCGGCGACCGCTGCGGGCGTATCCGGGGGGCCCGTCGATTCGGCGGGGGGGCGACAGGTATCTGCTACGGCCGGCGCACGCATGAAGGATACTTCATTCACGACATGGAACGCCTGGGAGAAATTGCGTGGGCAATATCCCCTGGCTTCTCCTGCTCGGGTCCCGCTTTCACCGGCCGTGCGCGTACAGGAGGGAGTCGTGTATGCAGTGGATGGTCGCCGGCGCCTTGTGCTTGACATCTACATGCCGGCCGGGTCGACGCCAGGAGGGCATCCGGGTGTGCTCATCATTCATGGCGGCGGGTGGCGGTCGGGCGATCGTAAGCAGGAAGCACCCATGGCAATGGCACTTGCCATGCACGGCTATGTCGCCGTCACACCTGAATACAGGCTCTCGCCGGAGTCGCGATATCCAGCGGGCGTTCATGATCTCAAGGCGGCTGTGCGGTGGATGCGCGCGCATGCGCTGGAGTCCGGAATTGATCCGTTGCGCATAGCTTCCCTGGGAGGCTCAGCGGGAGGCACACTGGCTGCGTTGCTTGGCGTGACCGGAGAGAACGGAGTATTTGAAGGCAACGGTGGAAGCCCGGGCTATTCCTCGGCAGTGCAGGCGGTTGTTGATATCGATGGGATCGTGGACTTCGCGGACAGTGCCGAAAGCGGCAAAGACGGAGATCCCGCGAAGCCTTCGGCGGGACGGTTGTGGTTTGGCGCCGCCTTCCGTGATCGTCCGGATCTCTGGCGCCAGGCATCGCCGGTCAACTGGGTCACGCCGTCGGCGGCGCCCATCCTGTTCATCAACAGCTCACTCCCGCGTTTCCACGCCGGCCGTGATGCAATGGTCGCACGGCTGCGATCCCTGGGCATTACGGCCGATGTGCTCACGTTGCCTGACACTCCGCATCCATTCTGGCTGTTTAACCCCTGGTTCGAAGAAACGCGCTCCGTGGCGGCAGCGTTCCTCGATCGCATATTCCGCGTGAGTCCGGGCCGAACGGAGTAGGCTCTCACCTAAGACCGCGCGATCATGCCGGTCGTACGTGTGCCGACCCGATTGCGGGAATGCTCAGCACTGGGCCACGCTGACGGGCGTTTTCGTCTTGGTGACCCCGTTGCGGGTTAGTGAATGGCGCGCGGCCCGATCTCCTCAAAGGGGATACGCTGAAACTGAGGGAGCTCTTTGTAGATGACGGAGCTGTCCCGGAGCCCAAAATCCAGTCCCGCCGCGTTCACAAACCCGGGATCTCCCCGTGTCTGGAAGTTCTGACCGAAGTCGCACTGCGCATATTTTCCGACAAGGCGGTAGGTTTCTTCGTAATTGACAAGGACATTGTTGTCGAAAATATTCCGGCGCGGCCGCATGCCAACGACTGTCGTGCCGTCGGGAAGCAGGTCCAGCCAGTCTTTCAACAGCGGATACCGTTTGCTGTACGGCGGCTTGCGGATATCCACAGATCTGGTGAGCCGCTCCGTATAGATGCCTTTCGGTCCGAAAAAGTACGGGATCTCGTAGGCGCCGAAATCATACCACATCGATTTGAGCTGGTAGGCCGGGCCATACCCTTCGATGAACAGGTTATTCCGCACAATAATGTCATGGCCGCCGTTGCTATAGACCGTTCCGTACGATGCGACCCGGTAGAACACATTCCCTTCGATCAGCACGCCGCACGTCGCATCGTCGCAGTACACACCCATGGTCCATTTCCTGTCCGGCCTTCCCACGTCGTGGAAGAAGTTCCATCGCACGATATTGCCCTGGTCGCTGGGGTCGCGTCCCAGGTACCACGCTGAGGCGTCGTTGGAGTTGCGTGCGACATGGTGGATGTGGTTGAACTCGCACAGGTGGTCGTTACCATGTACGATGACCGCCTGGAGATCGCCGTCGAAGATCTCGTTGTGGGTCACCCGGTTGCCGCAGCCGTCGATAACGATTCCTCCGGCTCCCGCCTTGTTCCTCCGGGAGAATTCGTGGATGCGGCAGTCAGTGACGGTGCATTTTCCGGGAATGAGATCTTTCTTGCTCCCGCCGCCGAGGATGATGCCCCCAGAGCCGGTGTTGAAGATCTCGCAATGGTCGATGATGTGGTTCCTTCCGGGGTTGCGGTCCCACACAGTGTTGTGGTAGCTGTGGGCGTGGAACGAGCCGACATCGCGCGAGACTGCAACGCCGGTATAGTCATCTGCCGTCATCGTGGGGAAGGTCTGCCTGGCGCCCTGTCCTATCATGATGCCAACCGTGCCGACATTTCTGATCGTGCAGCCGACGAGCATATCATGATTGCCCCCCTCGATGTAGACTCCCATCCCGCGTCCGTTTTCGATGATGAGATTGCGCAGGACACACTCCGGAGCTTCTTCGATGGCGATCAGGGGCTGTTCGAGGATCGAAGCGACAATCCGCGCGGTTGCGAGTTCGCCGGGGGGCCAGAGAAAAAGGAGTCCCGCTGCCGCATCCACGAACCATTCACCCGGTGCATCGAGTTCCTCGAACACATTGAGCGCGACATATTCATTGAAGTTCTCGCCGCTCCCAAGCCCGTACATGTGGGGTGATGCAAGCGTAATTTCGTGGCGGACGGTGTCAATCGCGGCGACATTGATCTTGTCGTCCGCAAATCCATAATGGAAGTACCCCTGCAGCCACACGTCGTGCGGCCGGGCCCATGTATTGTGACGAGGGTCGGTGTAGCTGAACTTCCCACCCCGGTTCGTGTAGTCGCCCGTGCGCGGAACAGATCCGGTATCAATGACGGGTCCCATGAGAATCGCGCCGGTATTGGGGTATTTTGCCAGCTGCAGGATGGAGTCGTTCCAGAACAGTTCCATGGACGCCGGCACGATCGGGAGGCCATGGCCGAACTGACGGTGTGTCCCAAAGTCGTTTACGCCGAGCGAACGCAGATCAGCTTCCACAACATGAGCGCGGGCGATCGCTGGCAGCCGCCTGAGGGCGTCGGCATTGCGCACAGGATGGAACGCCGAAGGAGGCAGGGAAATGCCGCCGGAAAGACGCACCGTTTCCCCGGGTGCGGCGGCGATCGTCAGCGGAGTGCCGGGCGTTGAAGCGTCGGCCGGGCCGAGTGCGAACGTCCGGGCAAGCGTGTAGGTGCCCCCGCGGACAAAAATCGTGTAGTCCCGGAGGGCAAATGCGCCTCCGCGCTTTCTCAACATCCGGACTTCATCGCGCGCCCTTTCGAGAGTCAGAAAAGGGCGTTCGCGGGATCCAGCCTGGGCGTCGTTGCCCGTGGTGGATACGAAAATGTCCGTTGCACTGGCAGAGGAGACCATTGCACATAAAACGAGAGGGAAGAGACCGTTCATGGAAGCGCACTGGCTATTGTTGGCTTGGAAGAGGAGAGGATTGGCGACGAACGACACATGCAATCTATCATTCGTACGCGCAAATGTCAAAGCGGACGGTCTGTCAAAGCCGATGGTCCCGCAGCAAGTTGAGGGTGGCGGGAAATCTCCCTATATTCCTGCACACCACTCACGAACGGGAGCCCACGAACACTATGAAACGTGCAGTACGTATTGCCGCCATCTGCCTGCTGGGAGTCGTGCTTACCAGGTGCGTGTTTGCACAGCCGGAAAAAGTTGACACGGCGGTTGTGGCAAAAATCAAATTCGAGGGGATCCGGCATTCGCAAATCATGGATCTGTTGAGCTCGCTCTGCGATGTCTATTCTCCCCGTCTTGCCTGGTCGCCGGAGTACCGCCGGGGTGCCGAGTGGGTCACGAAAAAGCTCGGGGAGTGGGGTATTAGCAATGTCACGTACGATTACTGGGCTCCCCTGGGAAAAGGATGGACTCTCAGGAATTTCTCGGCCATGGTCACCTCTCCGGTTCCGTATCCCTTGATTGCCTATCCCGCCGCCTGGTCTCCGGGTTTGAAAGAGCGGGAAGCGGAGGTCCTGTATCTCGACGCGACGAAGGCGGACGAACTTGAGAAGTACAAGGGAAAGCTCAAGGGGAAATTCGTTCTCGTCAGCGAGCCGATCGAGGTGAAAGCGCATTTTGAACCGCAGGCCAGCCGGTTTGCAGATTCTGTGCTCCTCCGCATGGCGAATGCGGACATGCAGCAGGGCAGACGGGGCCTCCGCGGCCCGGGGTTCAACAGACTCAACGCGCAAAACATCGACTCGATGATGTCAGTGATGGCTTCCCAGTTCCCCGGCGTTGATACCGCGGCGATGCGTCGCCGATTCAACGCCGGAGTGATGGGCCCTCTGAAGCTTGCTTTTGCACAACAGGAAGGGGCTTTGGCGATACTCAGCGCGGGCCAGGGGGATGACGGCACGGTTCTCGTTCAATCGGCCTTGCTGCCACGGACGGGGGAGGCGCCGGTGGCACAGCGTCTTGGCGCATACGACCCCAAAGCGCCCGAGACGATTCCCCAGGTAGTCGTGGCCGCAGAGCATTACAACCGCATGATCAGGATGCTGAAGAAAGGGGAGAAGGTGAATCTGGCAATGGGGCTCCAGGTCGCAACGACCAAGCCCGATTCCGGGTTCAATATCATTGCTGAGATCCCCGGGACCGATCTCAAAGATGAAGTGGTGATGAGCGGGGGACATTTCGATACATGGCATGCCGGCACGGGGGCGACAGACAACAACACCGGCACGGCAACCTGCATGGAGGCGATGCGGATTCTCAGGGTGATCGGCGAGAAATACGGCATCAGGCCCCGGCGCACGATCCGGATGGGCCTCTGGGGTGCAGAAGAGGAGGGACTGATCGGCTCGCGTGAGTATGTGAGTCAGGTGTTTGCGAAGCGCGACAGCGTATCGGGCGCCTCGGCCATGTTTGGCGGACCGGCCGGTGAGATCACAAAGCTCCCGGAGTATGACCACCTTTCGGTCTATTTCAACCACGACAATGGATCGGGCCGCGTGCGCGGCATCTATCTTCAGGGGAACGAAGCGGCAAGGTCGATTTTTCGCGCCTGGCTCACCGCCTTCGGCGACCCGACAGCGCAGACGATTACTATTCAGAATACAACCGGTACCGACCACCAATCGTTCGACGGGGTCGGCCTTCCCGGATTTCAGTTCATTCAGGATCCCCTCGAATACGACAGCCGGACGCATCATTATAATATGGATGTGTACGACCGGATTCAGGAGGAGGATATGAAACAGGCCGCGGCGATAATGGCATTCTTCGCATACACTGCGGCGACCCGGGATGCAAAATTCCCCCGCAAACTGCCGGCATCCGGCACCGGGAGATGATACAGATCCCCTATTCGAGCTCTACCAGCACGGTTCCCTTCGGCACCATCTTCCCGATTTCCACGTTCACGGCTTTGATTCGGCCGTCCGCCGGCGAGAGGATGATGTTCTCCATCTTCATCGCCTCCAGAACGAGGAGCGGGTCGTTGCGAAGGACTTTTTTGCCGGGGTGGACATGGATTTTCAGAATGACGCCCGGGATCACGCAAAGGATCTTCCGGGGATCGGGCGGATGATAGTGGCGTCTCCCGGCGAATTTCTTCGTGAAGAACGTCTCATACTCCCTATCTTCGATCTGAAGCTTCTGTATCTGTGTTGTATCGATCATAGATTAGAACGGCGGGATGCCGTGTTTTTTCCTTGGCCGGGATTCGGTCTTTTGCTTCGAGATTTGAATTGCGTGCAGAAGGAATTTTCTCGTGTCGGTCGGGAGGATGACGGCATCGACATGTCCGGCGGCCGCGGCGACGTAGGGGTTTGCGAATTTTTGCGTGTACTCGGCCACCTTCTGCTTCCTCATGGCCGCCGGATCAGGGGCGTTGGCGATCTCGTTCCGGAAAATAATGTTCGCCGCACCTTCCGGTCCCATTACCGCGATTTCCGCTGTGGGCCAGGCGAAGACAAAATCGGCCCTGAGGTGCCGTGAGCACATGGCGATATATCCTCCTCCGTACGCTTTCCTGAGAATCACGGTGATCTTGGGAACCGTGGCTTCGCTGTAAGCATACAGGATTTTCGCCCCGTGGCGTATAACCCCGGCGTGCTCCTGATCGACTCCGGGGAGATATCCGGGGAGATCAACGAACGTCACCAGGGGTATGCTGAAGGCGTTGCAGAACCGGATGAATCGGGCGGCCTTGTCCGAAGAATCCACATCCAATACCCCGGCGAGGACGAGTGGTTGGTTGCCGACCACGCCAATGGTCTCACCGTTGAGGCGGGCGAATCCGATAACGATATTGGCGGCCCAGCGCTCCTGTATTTCAAAGAAGTCCGAGTTGTCGCACACGGCCTTGATGATGTCGCGCACGTCATACGGCTTGGAGGGCTCTGCCGGGATAATCTGCTCAATATTGAATTTCGGTTTCGGTGGGGCCGGGGCGTGTGGAATCGGACGTTTCGTGTTGTTCCCCGGGAGGAACGTCATCAGCTTTTTGATTTGATGGAAGCATTCCACTTCGTTTCGTGCAAAGAAGTGCGCGTTTCCCGAGATTTCAGTATGGACTCGAGCCCCGCCAAGGTCTTCCATGGAGATTTCCTCGCCGAGGACGGTCTTGATGACCTCCGGGCCGGTGATGAACATCTTGGAAATCTGGTCGACCACAAAGACGAAGTCCGTCAGTGCTGGAGAATAGACCGCTCCGCCCGCGCAGGGGCCGAGGATGACGGAAATCTGCGGGACCACGCCTGAGGCAGATGTATTGCGATAGAAGATCTCGCCATAGCCGGCGAGTGAATCGACCCCTTCCTGAATGCGCGCCCCGCCGGAGTCATTGATACCGATGATGGGGAGTCCCATCTTGATGGCGTGGTCCATGATTTTCGTGATCTTCCGGGCATGCATGAGACCCAGTGACCCGCCGGCGACCGTGAAATCCTGCGCGTAGATGCACACGCCCTGTCCGGAGAGTGTACCCGTGCCGGTGATGACCCCGTCGCCGGGAAGTACCTTCTTGTCCATGTCAAAATCCCGGCAGCGATGTTCCACGAAGAGATCGTACTCATGGAACGAATGGGCATCCATCAGGGCGTTGATCCTGTCGCGGGCTGTGAGTTTTCCCATGGCAATCTGTTTTTCGATCGCCTTGTCTCCTCCCCCCTTGAGTGCGCGAGCCGAGCGCTTAACGAATTCGAGATGTTTCAGCGTAGATGATGACAAGAAGAGCCTCCTCACAAGGTGGTACAGTCTGCAAACGCATTCGTTCGGCCGACAGTTGAATCACGGAAACTCAGAACATGGCAAAACGTTGATTCGGCTAGAACTTCAAGCGGGTTTCTGGACAGTTAATACAGGATTGCAGAGGGTTGACGGTTTGGCGGTGCCGATGCGGCCGTCCGGTATGATTGCAGTATGGTGATATTTCAGAATTAATGCAAGTTTTGCCTTCCGGCGGGTCGCTCGGGCTTCTCCGGGAACGCGTAGACCAGATCCGCATCGTACCCGATTACCAGAAAGTCGTCTTTGTTCCTTTGGACGCGGATGTCCCCTATATATACCAGTGCGCGGGCGGATGCGCTCGATCCGCTCACCCGGAGTGAATCAGGCGGGAAGCGATCCACACTTACAAATCCGTGGGTCCTGATGATGTCCCTGACGCGCGCAATAATGGAAATTCTCATGGAATCCACGGCGATTCCGGACTCGTGTACGTAGAGCGTCAGGGTCCCGAAATCGTCGCTGACAGCGCTTGAAAGACGGCCCCCGGCAAGGTTCGTCCTCGTTTCCCCCCGGCGCCACGCCGGTAAATGGATGTGCCCCTGATACTGCGCAATGTTGATCCCCTGGTCTTTGTCGGTGCTGATGCTGATGGTCCCGCCGGATTCCGGTCTCGTCAGGGTGAATTCAATCCCCATCATTTCCGCTACAGCTGCCGCGCTCTTGAAATTTGTCCCGGAAATTATGGAATCCGATCGCAATGATGTCCCAAACCATGGCTGGATCGATTCAAAACCATGCATGGTGCGAAGATAGTCCAGAATCGAACTGATTTCCCGCGTATCCAGCAGCGACAAGGGTGCTCCGGCTTTCTGTATCTTCCCGTCTACAAGAATGTGGTTTTTTGTCGCCAGAAACTCGAGTCTCGCCGCCTGGCTCCGTTCTGCAACAGAGAATATTCCCCATGGACCGGAACAAATGATCAGTGTGCCAGCACACAGCGACAAGGGGATAAATCTGATGTCTTTGGAGCGGATGGTGAGGAAATAGAAAACGACGAGTGTCAGCCAGGCGCCCAGCGCCAAAGCCAGATACCGCCCTTCGGTTATGCCATATTGCGATATTCTCCGGGCCACAGCCGGGAAAAGCATGGCAATGAGGGGTATCAAAACGACAAAGAACCATCGTGAGATTCTCCGCACCCAGACGGATTCCATCCTGTCCTGGAGAGGATGCAGCAGGAGCAGGGTAAACAGGCCCGTGCCTGAAAAACCGAGGATAAGCTTGCTCACCCAACCCTGTGGCCAATCCCAGGAGAAAAGAATCTTGGCGAGATACGCAATGAGAATGGCCAGGTACACCAGCGCGATGGGGAGAAGGATGAACTGGGCGAACACCTTCAATCCCCGGGGATAGTCAACGGGACTGGCGGTTTCCACCCGTTCTTTGGGGATGCCCGCCAGAAAGAACCACGTGGTGAAGAGGCCTGTGGAGAGTATCCAGATATCTAGGTACCGTTTGCCGGAAATGTGCAAAGCAAACAGGTTGTCGACCGCTGCGAGTGCGAAGGCAAGTCCTGCAAACAGAATCTGGGCAAATAGCATGGCGACCAGGATCCGGAAGAAGAGCAGTATATTGAATTGCCAGAATTCGCCGGCACCGCTTCGCCCCAGAAACGGCAAGGACGCCACCATTAAATGAGCTGCCGAAATGAGCAGGAGCAAGCGTACCACATGCAGATCCGGTGCTTGGGGGATGTCGCCGGGGATTGTCGAGGCATACGCAAAGAGCGCGCAAATCCCTGCGAAGCGGAGTCCCCAGGAGAGGGCCGGTGACAAACCCGTTCGTTCGCTCAGGAGGTCCAGCGCCGTGAACAGCGGGATGCCCAACGCTCCGCCATAGAGAATGCTCCAGAACAGGGTGGACTGTGGAGGTCCTTCATGGTTGACGAGTATCAACGCGGCAGTCGTCGCTGCGGTTGCGCTCAGGAGGACGAGCGGGAAACGGGCGAGCGTGTTGAGCGCATCGCGGATGATCGTCTGGAACGAAGGGAGTCGCATGGCGGTCCTCGGGATTGTATCACTGGCAGATCAACGTAGCAAAGGGGACAACAAGATGTGTCATAGAATCGTCACAGTCTTGTCGTGGATTAGGAAAGGGGCATGAAAATGTCTATCTTTCCTTGAACAATCTTGTTGGATCTTTCAAGGACACATACGAATGAATCTTTTCATCGGAAACCTCATGCGGGATGTCACCGATGCCGAGCTCCGGGAGCTTTTTGAGCCCTACGGGAAACTCGAGTCGGTGAACGTTGTGAAAGACAAATTCTCTGGGGTTTCGAAGGGTTTTGCATTCATCGAGATGCCCGTCAAGTCAGAGGCGGAAGCCGCCATTGCCGGATTGCACAGAAAGGCGCTCAAGGGGCAATCGATGGATGTGACCGAAGCCCGTCCAAAACAGGATCGAAAACCCAGTTTTGGGGGACGCGGCGGTGGTGGACGTCGCCGTTCACGATAGCTTCACGAATGTTCTAGGAATTGTGATCCCAAAAAGGTATCTTAATTCAACTGCAAGCCAGTATGAATCCCAGACTCTGTTCATCGTAGCATGTGAGCGAGGGTATTCGCGACTCGCTACTTGATGACGATGCGCTAGGTTTTGTCGGGAATGATGTTGCTGACCGCTATCCGTTTAATCCCCGGGTATCGACACCTCCAGAGTATTTCGACACTCCATTCGCCTCCAATCGCTCGGCGTGTTAGAGGTTTTGTAGACCGTTGCCGGTTCCCGTATGGGACGGCTCCGGGTCACTGTTTTCACTTATTTTTCAAAGGTTTTCATGAGTTTTACCAATTTTGGTCTCTCCGATCGAATCATGGATGCGGTGCGTGCAGTGGGATATACCACGCCGACTCCCATCCAGACACTTGCCATTCGTCCGGCACTGGCGGGGAAGGATCTTATCGCCAGCGCACAGACGGGCACCGGAAAGACCGCTGCGTTTGTGTTGCCGTTGTTACAGCGCCTCGCCGAAGGTGTCACCGCTCCCGGGTTCCANNCAGGTTTCTCTCTCTTCGTGCACTGTCCGTGTACGGGGGGGTGAGCATTGATGCTCAGTTCAAAGCGCTGCGCCGGGGCACCGACATTATCGTCGCTACGCCGGGGCGTCTTCTGGATCATATGCAGCGCAAGTCCATCGACCTTTCGCAAATCGAAGTCCTGGTGCTCGATGAGGCCGA
>PMCM01000199.1:0-817 GCA_003154155.1 Ignavibacteriota bacterium
GGGATGTCACGCTCACGGGAGCAGGGAGGACGGATTCCGGCGTGCATGCACGCGGCCAGGTCGCAGCCTTCCGTACGGAACATGAGATCGCGCCCGCCAAACTCCTCGCCGCGCTGAATGGTCTCCTTCCTGATGACGTCCGCATCCTCGCCGCGGAAGAAGCNNGAATCGTTCCATCCCCGCTTCGATGCCCGTCTCCGATCGTACACCTACCGCATCGCTCTTCTTCCGACAGCCCTCGAACGCCGCACCGCTTGGCAGGTGAAACATACTCTCGATGTGCCATTGATGAACGCCGCCGCGGCGGCAGTCCTCGGCTCCCATGATTTCAGCGCCTTCTGCAAGCATGAAACGGAAGTCGAAAACCGGACCTGCTGCGTCACCCTCTCGCGCTGGTCGGAGGATCCCGGACGGCTCGTCTATCGCATTTCCGCCGACCGCTTCGTGCACGGGATGGTCCGCGCGCTCGTGGGGACAATGGTGGATATTGGTCGGGGTCATACACCCCCCGGCCGGTTTACGGAGATCATTGCATCTCGGGATCGCCGGCTGGCCGGGGCCACCGCGCCCGCGAAGGGGCTGTGTCTGGAGGAAGTNNCTCTACTAGCGGTCAACCCGGACGTTGACTTTAGAGGTCCATCCCGATTCCTCCCTGTGTGTTGTGGTGCTGGTGCGGCGTCGTGTGTTCTTGTTCCGAAACCTTCCTTTCCCTCATCTTGACTTCGTAAATCCTTCACCTTCTGCGTAGTAATTCCCGTAGACTCTCTTCCCGCCAACATGAAGGAAATCTGTGCTCTCAAAAGTCCTCAGCGGAGCG
>PMCM01000199.1:928-14930 GCA_003154155.1 Ignavibacteriota bacterium
CATGACTTTGTGCTGGTGGGGGAACTCGCGCTTGACGGTTCCCTGCGGTCGATCCACGGCACGCTGCCTGTGGCGATGGAAGTCCGCCGCCGGGGGATACGGGGGATGATCACACCAAGGGAAAACGGGAAGGAGGCCGCTATGGTATCGGGGCTTGCGGTCTATCCGCTCTCGTCTCTGAAAGAAGCGGTGGCCTTTCTGAACGCCGATCATGGCCGGTACGAGCCGTTGCGCGTCGACATTGCAGCGGCGTTGTCGCAACAACAGCCATGGGCTTCTGATTTTGCGGATGTCAAGGGGCAGGANNCCGGTTCGGGAAAGACCATGCTCGCCAAGCGGCTTCCAGGCATATTGCCCCCGTTGACGTTTGAGGAAGCCCTGGAGACGACCAAAATCCATTCGGTTGCCGGTTTGCTGCCGCCTGACACCGCGCTCATCGGGACACGTCCGTTCCGTTCTCCTCATCACACGATATCGGATGCGGCGTTGGTGGGCGGCGGGGCGGTGCCGCGCCCCGGAGAAATCTCCTTATCGCACCACGGCGTTCTCTTCCTTGACGAGCTGCCTGAGTTTGCCAGGAATGTTCTGGAAGTGCTCCGCCAGCCTCTGGAGGACGGCTCGGTGACGATCAGCCGCTCCAAGCTCTCGGTCACGTATCCGTCGAACTTCATGCTGGTGTGTGCGATGAACCCCTGCCCCTGCGGCCACTACACCGACCCCTCGAAGGAATGCTGCTGCGGCGCGCCGGCGATTCAGAAGTACATGGCCAGAATATCGGGACCGCTGCTGGACCGCATCGATCTGCACATCGAGGTCCCGACGGTGAAGTACCGCGAACTCTCGAGCAAGGAGAACGGCGAGTGTTCGAAGAACATACGAGCCCGGGTCGTGGCGGCGCGGAATGCGCAATTGCGCCGCTACCGGGGCCGCAGAGGGCTGTACGCAAACGCCGATCTGCAGTCGAAGGACATCCGCGAGTGCTGCGTGCTGGATGCGACGGGAGAGGAGTTGCTGAAGATGGCGATCACCAAGCTGGGGCTCTCGGCACGCGCCTACGATCGGATCCTGAAGGTGGGGCGGACGATTGCGGATCTGGGCGGAAGTGCTGATATTCGACCCGAACACATCAGTGAAGCCATTCAGTACCGCAGCCTCGATAGGAACCTGGTGGTGTGACTACCGGGAACCGAAACCATACCTGTCGTATGCAGTTCCATGGTCACCGCCGGAGCCACCGGGATGCTTCAACTCCAACGGACAACCTACGGTGGAGGTCTTCGAAAGACTATCAGAGTGTGATGACATATGACGAGCTGGGCAGAAGCGGGCTTGGGTTGCATCATTTCAGAATCTGGTGCTTATACTCTTTTGGACTCATACCTACTTCTTTTTTGAACAACCGAGAAAAGTACGGTGGGTTTTCAAAGCCAAGCTGGTATGCGATTTCAGAAATGCTTCGGTCGCCGCCGACGAGCATGTTCTTGGCTTCGGAGATCACATAGAGGTGAATCAACTCCAGAGCAGTCTTGCCGGTTTCCGCCTTCAACAAATCGCTGAGGTACTTCGACGACAGATGAAGCTGGGCAGCCATGTGGCTCACGGTGGGCAATCCTTTTTCTACCGCTCCTTCTTCAAAATACGCATTCAGGCATTGATTGAATTGCGTCACCGTGATACCCGATAATGGCTTCCTGTCGATGAACTGTCGTTTATAGAACCGCTGGGCATACTTCAGAACGGAATCGAGGTGCGAGAGAATGATGGATTTACTGAACTCATCGGGATTATTGTGATACTCCGTCTCCATTTTGCGAAAGAGCGACCACATCACTTCTTCTTCTCTTGGTGAAAGATGGAGGGCTTCGTTGGCCTGGTAATCGAAGTAGCTGTATTGTCTTATCTCAGCAAAGAGAGGATGACCCAGCAAAAAGTCCGGGTGAACATGAATGGCGAATCCTTTCTCTTTCAATTCCATATCCACCACCGTAATACGTTGCGTCGGTTTCATAAAATACATCGACCCTCTGTCGTGGTCGTACTGTGTCTTGCCGTACAGGATCACGCCGGATTTAAGTTTTTTCAAGGCGATGATATAGAAATCGCACATGATTTCCATATTCTTCAAGGCATTGTTCGATTCCGAGAGCTGGTGAACGCTGATCAACGGATGCTCCGGGGGAGGGAAACCCTCCGCCTGATCTAGTTCACTTATTTTCCTAAAGTGCATCATACGTCTCCACATTTACTCATCGCGATCATTTTCTGCAATTCAAGAGTTGACCGACGGTCCAGCCATGCTGCGCGTCTTCTTGGCGCCCATGCCACTTGACACGTGGTAGGTGACGGCATCCCAGGCATTGTGAATGCCGGTAAAGAGCAGCAGCAGCGCCACTGCGCCAACCCCGAGGAGAGTCTCGCTCGTATACGCGGAAGCCGTGAACGCGGATACGGCAAGCACCGTATACGCCACCAAGGGGACCAGGCCGTGAAACAACCAATCTTCAAACACGGGCTTGTAAACGGCTTGTACGTGCATCCGTCGAGCCACAATGAGGCTGTACACTACTCCACCGAGGCCGATAAACCCCCAAAGAACCCCGAGGATTCCGAATCCGCTCCACGGGATGCTGACGAGCGCGGAGAGCAACAGCACAACGCCGAAGTGAACAACGGTTGGCGTTGCAAATGCGGCGCTCGACTCTGCTATACGTAAACCCGGCCTGTCAGCAATGAGCGTAATGACGACGAACTGCAGCCCGATCAAGGCGCCAGCCGACGAGCCCACAATAACATAGAAGTTTTCCCATCCGGCCAATGTTGACATGATGCCAAATTGCTTTCTCTCGAATGACAATGAATGCTTACGAATGCGGTTTGTTTACTCCGAGATTTTCACGAATGTACTTCTCAGGAGAGATGATAATTGTTGCGATGAACGTTGCGAGGCTCTTTTGTGAAACAACGGATCCTTTTTCCGGTTCACCTTTTCTTGTTATCTCATAGTCCACCTCATCTTCATTGGTAAACCATGTTGGTCTCACAATGGTGTATTCAAGCTTAGACGCTTCAATCACATCGGCAGCTTTCCGGTAAGGCTGTAATACGGGTCTTAAAGGGACATCATAGATTCCGATTGAACTGATGAAGATGAGTGTTCTCACTCCGGTTTCTTCCATTGCTTTCACGATGTTCCTTGCCATTGCCTCCAAATCCCCCGCAAGATTGGCGTACACGATATCCTGGCCTGCTACGGCTTGTTTGAGTTGATGGAGGTCCAGAACATTCCCTTCAATAACACGGCACCCGGAAACGTCCTGGTTCCCTAATCTCCTTCTGTTACGCAAAAATAATGTCAGTCTGAAATCATCTTTCTTCACGAAGAGATGAATAACATGTTTGGCGATGTTGCCGTTTGCGCCCAGGATAATGATGTGTTTCATCGGTCTACACGCGATGAGTGTTCAGAGACGCCATGTCAACCACAAAACGATAATGAACATTATTGTTGTGCAATCTGCCACTCCGCGATCCCAAATTCACATGGGTCAGACATGATGTTAAATGTCCAGTTTTCTACTGCCCAACCATTTCACCATGGCGGGGTCACGATGGTCGAAAAACAAGCTTTTCTTCGTGTCAAGTGATCCAATCGCATCCATATCTTCAGGACTGAGCTCAAAATCGAAAATGGCGAAATTCTCCGTCATTCTTTCCCTGCGGACCGATTTTGGAATAGCGATAATGCCCCTTTGGGTGATCCACCGCAGAATGACCTGAGCAACGGATTTCTTGCACTTTCCGGCGATAGAAAGCAGTATCTCATTTTTGAAAATATTGTTCTTGCCTTCAGCAAACGGACCCCAGGATTCGATCTGCACATTGTTTGTCTTCAGGAAGTGTTGAGTGTCAATTTGCTGATTGAAGGGATGTGTTTCGATCTGATTCACTGCGGGGACGACATTGTTGTGCATCATCAGGTCCATTATCCGGTCCGGGTGGAAGTTGGAGACCCCTATGGCTCTAGTTCTGCCCTCATGATACAAGTCTTCCATCGCACGCCAGGAACCGTAAATATCCCCATAGGGTTGATGGATCAGATACAGGTCCAGATATTCCAACTGTAACCTCTTCAACGATTTGTCAAATGCTTTCTTCGTCCGGTCATACCCGGTATCCTGGATCCACAGCTTTGTGGTTATGAACAGCTCTTCCCGAGCCACAGCGCTTCTGTGAATGGCATTACCAACTTCTGTTTCGTTGCCATAGGAGGAAGCCGTATCAATCATGCGATAGCCGATCTGTAAAGCTTCAACAACGGCTCGTTCACATGCTCCCGGTTCGGTAACCTGAAAAACACCGGACCCCAATATGGGCATCTTTACACCATTGTTTAACACGATGTGTTGCATAACACTCTTCCTGATGATGTCATTCCGGCAGCATGTCATTTAAACACTGAACAGCATTTAGCGCCCTCGGGTAGCCTATATAAGGCAGGAGCTGCGTGATAACGGTCAGCAATTTCGTCTTGTCGTTACCGACATTCACATTTCCCTGGACATGCCCTTTGACCTGGGATTCAACTCCGCCCAGCGAAATGAGGATCGAAAAGGTGAGAAGCTCCCGTGTTTTGATGTCCAGGCCTTTTCTCGTCAAATAATCCCCAAAACAATTTGCCGACAAATAGTGTTGGATGTGGATCTGTTCCGCGGGTGATTCCTTGTACAACGTATCGATCATTTCACCAAAGATCTCTTTTTGCAGAGCTAATCCCTTTTCGTGGCGTGTTTCGGGTGTCGTCGTGGATTGTCCTTCCAAAGGCAGGTCAACGCCCCTCTCATGAAATATGTCATTGGTGGCATACAGAAAATCAACCACTTTAGAGATGCCCACGTAAGGAACCGATTGGTAGAGTATCTCTTTTACTTCGATAGGTGTAACGCCTACGTTGAGCGCCGCATGGACGAACATTCTGTATTCTGCCAGAGATTGCGTGGCAATGGTGGAACCCAGGATCATCATAACGCGTGTTGTGGTGTCCAGATTGCCATACTGGATCACTTCATCGAAAGCAAAATTATCAAACACTTCGATCAGTTCCGGGTCGGTGTGCTTGGCTTTCGACTTATGGTGTGGCCACAGTTCTTCGTGGTATTTGACAGCTGATTCAGTCAGCTGTGCTTCTTTAGAGTGTTTCTGGTCTGAGGTGTGATGGCTGTTGTATTCCACATCGGTTACAGGCTGCAACCACTCCGTTTTGTCTTTGTCAAGCTCAGGGACAATAGCGATGTGGGCCATCGCGCTATTGTGTGATGCTCCATGCCAGTGTCGTATATGCTTGGGAATCTTTACGACATCGCCTTCGCGGATAACCCGAATTGGGCCCCCCTTTTCCTGATAATATCCGATGCCGTGCGTCACGAAAAGTATTTGTCCGCAGGTATGACTGTGCCAGTTGGTTCTTCCCTTCGGTTCAAATGTTACCGTGCCTATTAGGGTGTTATAATCATCCTCCGGCGTAATATTCATGTTGACCCAGACTGTGCCGGTAAAATACTCTTTGGGAGCTGGCACTCCTTTTTCTTTGAATGAATCCATAGTATTCTGTTTCATATTATAGGGTTGTGAGCTATTGACATACAGTGAACTAGAGTCCTGTTCGTTTTTCCAATTCTTCCGGATAACGGGCCCCGACAGCGTTGATGTGTTGAAGTGCCAAGTGAAGGCCGCTCAGTTCTTTGTCTGTCAACGCAATTCCGGCAGCGCCATTGTTTTCCTGCAAACGATGGAGCTTCGTTGTCCCCGGAATCGGCACGATATATGGTTTTTGCGCAAGGAGCCACGCGAGCGCAATTTGTGCCGCCGTCGCTTTCTTCTGTTCCGCAATCCTGCCCAACAGATCAACGAATGACTGGTTCGCTTTTCTGTTCTCAGTCGAAAAGCGCGGGACGATGTTCCGGAAATCGGTTTTGTCAAACGTGATTGTCTCGTCGATCTTTCCTGTGAGGAACCCTTTCCCCAGGGGGCTGAACGGAACGAAACCGATCCCGAGTTCTTCAAGAGCCGGCAACAATTCCTCTTCGGGTTTTCGCCACCACAGCGAATACTCGCTCTGCACTGCAGTTACCGGTTGTACGGCGTGTGCCCTGCGTATCGTTTTCACTCCTGCTTCAGAAAGTCCAAAATGTCTCACCTTCCCCGCGTTGATCAGATCTCGTACCGCCCCGGCAACCTCTTCTATGGGAACATTGGGATCGACCCTGTGCTGATAGAAGAGATCGATGGTGTCGGTGTTCAGACGCTTGAGTGAAGCATCGGCAACCTGCTTAATGTGCTCCGGCCGGCTGTCCATCCCTGACTGCCCGCCGTTGGGACCGAACGTGAAACCGAATTTGGTCGCTATCACAATCTTGTCGCGGAANNCGGAAGGGAGCAACCGCTTCTCCTACAAGTTCTTCGTTGACGAAGGGCCCGTATGCTTCAGCAGTATCGAAGAATGTCACGCCCTGTTCAAACGCTGAGTGGATAACCGAGATCATTTGCTTCTTATCCGGTGCGGGACCATATGCGAAACTCATTCCCATACACCCAAGGCCTAACGCCGAAACTTCCAGACCATTTTTCCCGAGCTTTCTTTTTTGCATTGTTGCTCCTTCTTGGAAGGTTTGTTCATCCCGTCAAGAACCTATGGTACAAATATACGAAGTAAACACCATCAGGACCTATACAAAAGGCGGGTTTACAGATACATCTGGGCTATTTAGCCAAAATCAAGCGATGCTCATCACAGTCAAAAGGGTACGGCGAAAGTCTCGGGACCGCTGTCGGAGTTGCTGAAAATCGTCATTCTGAAGCCCGGCCTCTCCGCACGCGCGCACCATCATGTGCAGGCGAGAAATTCCCCGACCAGCCCTCTTCATCGCGAATTTTCTGAGCGAATTGAGCGTTATGGAATGAATGCGGTAGAGGGCCACCAATCATCACGAGAGGAGATCGTGCCATGCTCGTCGTTCGCGAAATTTTCATTGCCAAACCGGGGCAAGCATCAAAGCTCGCCAAGCTCTTCAAGAAAGGATTCCCCCCGGATCCAAACTACCGGGTCATGACCGATTTGGTGGGACAGTACAACACGGTTGTCATTGAGATGCTGGTAAAGAATCTGGCGGAATTTGAGCGGCAAATGGAGGAATACAGGTCGGGAAAGCCAGACCCCAACATGGACCCCAAGGTGGCGGAGGAGATGGCGAAATACACGGATCTCTACCAGACAGGCCGGCGGGAGATCTTTCAGATTGTGGAGTAGCAGGGCGTGATCGCGCGTGGCGCGGCACTTGCCACCTGAACCCTGCAGTGGTACATTGGTTAGATGATAAAGAAAGAGCCCGGCTTGGCAGCCGGGCTCTCTTTCAACGTGGGGGGATGAGTTCAGTGACTCCCCATACGCTCAGCCATGTCATCCCATCCCCAATGTTCGACGGCTTTTCCGTCGGCCAGGCGAATGAGATCGGCAACCGTCCAGCTGTACTTCTTGTTTGTGGCCGGTTTGCCCGGGCCCTGTGCATGACCTTTGACCATGGAAACGGCCATGCACAGGAGCGCGAACTATTCCGGCGGCTTCGGGGGGGCGTTCCCTTTAGGCCCTAATCGGCGAGGTACGCAATTTCGCCGTGGAGGGATGCGTCAAGTCCATCGATTTCATTTTTGTCGTCAACGCGGACAGGCGTGACCTTGTTGATCAACCAGAGCATGCCATAGGTGAAGAAGAATGCCCAGGCGGAAGACATCAGGACAGCCGCAACCTGTTTGAGGAAAAACGTCACGTTCCCCATGAGCAACCCATCCACCCCGATCGCGGGGTTGAACGCCGTTGAGGCAAAGATGCCCAGCAGGATGATACCCAGGAAGCCGCCCACTCCGTGAACGCCCCACACGTCAAGTGCGTCGTCCCACCCCAATCGGTTTTTCAATGCCACGGCGTAGTAGCACACAACGCCGGAAATCATGCCGATGATCACCGCAGAAGTGGGCGAGACGTATCCTGCGGCAGGGGTAATCGTTGCGAGCCCGGCCACGGCGCCCGTGAGGAGTCCAAGAAACTTCGGTTTTTTCGAAGTCATCCAATCCATCAGGAGCCAGACCACAGCAGCGAACGACGCGGCTATATCGGTGTTCAGGAACGCGATCGCGGTAACCGAATCGACCCGGAATTCGCTCCCGGCGTTGAATCCGTACCAGCCAAACCAGAGGAGCCCCGTTCCGAGTGCAACCAGCGGAATGCTGTGTGGTCCCTTGTCGGCCACCTTGCGCCGTCCGACGAAAATGACCGAGGCCAGCGCTGCGATGCCGGCGATGTTATGTACCACGATGCCACCGGCAAAATCCAGCACACCCCATTTCTGCAGAATGCCGTTTCCCCAGATCATATGGACAAAGGGGAAGTAGACGAAGGTCAGCCACCCGGTGAGGAAGAGCATGTACGCCTTGAAGGTTACCCGGTTGGCGAACGCCCCGGTAATCAGCGCGGGGGTGATGATTGCAAACATCATCTGGTACGCGACGAAGACGATGAGGGGGATGCTGGAGTTGATGGGAGAGGGTGTGGTCAGGTCCACCCCGCGCAGGAAAGCCATATCCAGGTTGCCGATGATGCCGTGGACGTCTCCGCTGAAGCAGAGCGAGTAGCCGTAGGCGTACCAGATGACGGTAGTCCAGCCCATGGAGACGAAACTCTGGATCATAATGCCGAGGACGTTTTTGCGGCCGACCAGGCCGCCGTAGAAGAAAGCGAGACCCGGCGTCATGAGCATGACGAGGCTGCTGCATAAGAGCATGAAGCCGGTGTTGCCGGTATCGAGAGTCATGGAGATATTCCTTTGTGGAGAACGGGATGCACTGGGACAGGGATGCACATACTGCGCAAGTGCCCGTTGGTTGATATGGTCACGGGACGGCGAAGGGATGGCCGGCGCTTGGGGAACACGTGCCTGTGTGCCTTCAAGATACGCAGGCGCGATTCAGGGGGGTAGAAGGGAAGCCCGAATTCGTTGTAGGGGAAACCCTACAGGGCTATTCGATCAATTTGTGGTCGATCGCATAGTGAATGAGCTCGGCATTGGTATGGAGATGCAGTTTCTCAAGGATGCGGGCCCGGTAGGTGGTGATGGTCTTTTCGCTCAGGTGCAACGCGTCGGCGATTTCCGTCAGCTTCATTCCTGCAGCGAGCATGTGGGTGACCTGGAATTCACGCTCCGAGAGCATCTGATGCGGCGGGAATTCGGGATTGCCGCCGAGTGCGAAGGCGAGTTTTTCGGCAAGTGCAGCGCTCACGTAGCGCCCCCCGGAGGCGACTTTCCTGATCGCGCTTATCAGTTCTTCCGCAGCGCTTTCCTTGGTGATATATCCCGACGCTCCCGCCTTCAGGACGCGAATCGCATATTGATCTTCCGGGTGCATGCTGAGGAAGAGAATTGCCACATCGGGGTTTTCGCTGCGGATATCCTTCAGGATATCAAGTCCGCCCCTCCCGGGCATCGTGATGTCCAGGAGCAAAACGTCGCATGCGCGCTCCCGGATTCCCTGGAGAGCAGCTGTTCCGGTACCCGCCTCTCCGACGATACTCAGGTCGGCATGTTTTGCGAGAATCTGGTGCAGGCCGGTGCGAAACAGAGCGTGATCGTCCGCAATGAATACTCTGATCATGATTATCCCGTGGTGAAATCCCCGGGGAGGAACACGGAAACGTGAGTCCCCCGGGCAGGTTCCCCTGTGATCGAGACAGTGCCGCCCCAATAGTGCGCCCGTTCGCGGACGCCCAACAGTCCGAACGAACGGGAATCGTGCAGTTGCAGATCGGAAATCCCCCTCCCATTGTCATCGACGTTCAAGATAATCCCCGTGTTGTCGAGGCGAAGCTGGACGGTGACAGCACTGGCGCCGGAATGTCGTGCGACGTTGGTCAGGGTTTCCTGGAAGATGCGGAAGATCGCTGTCGACCGGGGGGCGTCGAGTGTGATCTCCGCCGGAACGATGGTAAGCGAGCATGTGATGCCGGTGCGTTGTTGAAACTCTTCGGCTTGCCATTCGATTGCGGCGGTGAGACCCAGGTCGTCGAGCAGATGGGGTCGCAACTGGGAAATGATGCGCCGGACCGCCTTGATTGTCGTGTCGCACAGCCCGGACATGGACACAATGCGTCTCTCGGCATCCGTCGCGCTACCGTGCAAATCCTCCTTCATGAGCGACAGGTCCAGTTTCAGAGCCGAGAGTGCCTGCCCGAGCTCGTCATGAATATCGCGGGCCACGCCCTGCCGCTCCTCTTCGCGGACCGACTGCAGGTGTGATGAGAGACTGCGCAGCTCCTCGCGGGAGGTCCTCAGCTCAAGTTCTGCGCGTGTGCGCTCGTGAATCTCTTTCTGGAGCCGCGCCGTGTTCTCAGTCATCGTTTCCGCCATCCGGTTGAACGTGCGGGTGAGCAGCCCAATCTCATCGGGTTTCGTGTTGGGAACAGGATGAAAACCATCGCCTTTGCCGAATCGCTCCGTTGCCGAGGTCAGTGCGACCAGCGGCCTGGATATCATCCGGGCGAGCACGAAACCCACGGCGGACGCGAGCAGGAGGAGCGCGAGACCGGCGAAGACGAGTCTTTCACGAAGAGATGCGACGGAAGACAGCGCTTCCTGTGCGTCGATCTCCGCCAGCATCACCCAATGAACGCCCGGGATATTCAACGGCGTGTAGGAACTCAGCACCTCGATGCCGCGATAGTCCCTGACAAGGCGTGTGCTGGTGTTGCCCAAGAGTGCTTGCGTCGTGGCTTCGGTCTTTACCTGCTGAATCAATATTGTCGTGGCGTGGGAACGGATCAGCGCAAGTGTTGAGTCGTGGGTACCCGTTTGCTGAATACTCCTGAAGTAGGACGCAGAATCCTGGACGAAAAAGCGTGAATCATTTCGCATCGTGAAGTCATCGCCGACGATATATGTCTCGCCCGTTTTGCCGAGACCTTCCTCCTCCCATTTGGCGCCGCTCGTCATGACCTCATTGATGTCACCGATCGAAAGCGCAAAAAGCAAGACACCGACTCTCCTGGGACCGTCGAACACTGGTGACGCAACAAATGCAGCCGGCAGTGAATCCATGGCTTCGTACGGGGCGAAGTCGACCAGGCACGAAAACTCCGCCGAATTTGCGACGTTCGCCAGGGCAAACGCCCGCGCGATGTTGGCACGGCCACTGCCGAAGGATGATCCGAGACTTCTGTGGCCGCTGACAGCGTACAGGATATCTCCGGTGGCCGCATCTGCAAGAAGAAGATCGCTGTAGCGGAACCGGCGGGCGAATCTGGCAAAAGCCGGGTGGTATGCGGCTCGTGCCCGCACGTAGGCGTCCGTTTCCGCCCCGCGCATGGCGGTGGATCCGGCCCGGAAGGGTTCGACGGTGCTCCCGATCATGCCAGGCATGGGGGCTGTGACCGGGGTGGGGAAACACTTCCTGAAGGCGATCACCGCCTGGCACGTGGCTCTGTCCTCTGCAAGGGTGACGATGTGGTTGCGGATCTGATGAAAGTACGATTCAATCTGCCGCTTCTTCGTCTCGCGTATGCCGGTCAATCGTGCAAACGTGATCGCCTCTATGGTATCCCGGGAATAGTGAAATGACTCCCACCCGGTCAGAAGGATGCAGAGTAAGGCCACGAAAAGGAGGGCGATCTGGAGTCTCTGTTTGAGGTTCAATGCTGCACGATCTTGAAATGGGCGGGTGGGTTCTCGTGACGTGAGTTGTGTGCGCTGGGATATACTGAATGCCTGATAATATACAACAATTTGGCAACGGATGCCGCACGGCTCGCCGCGGGGCAACGACTATCCCCGGGACGAGCGGGTGGGGTGGAGATGCGTTCGGAGGTTCACAGTCGGGAGGATTGGCTGCGCCTGAACTGCCCGGGCGGCAACGCGTTCAGGGACCCCTTGACAACGAACCCCCGCCTGGATATCTTAGCATACTTCCATGACGTCCGCGTGCTGCTTTGCGACCGGAGATGAATACACACTGTGACGTTCACCGCTCTACAAAGGCAGGGATTTCCCCCTGCAGCATTGCCGCCGGCATTCATTCCTCCGCCTTGAAATCCATCGTGAACCAACACCCGAAACCATCAATGAACATTCGCATCTGTGTGTATTGTGCCTCGAGCGCGCAGGCTCCGGTTCACTTCGGTGAAGCCGCATATGAACTGGGGCGGCTGTTTGCTGCCAATGGGGTAACGGTTGTGTTCGGGGGAGGGGGGGTTGGCTCCATGGGCCGTCTTGCTGACGGCGTCCTTGCGGAAGCAGGAGAGATCATCGGCATTATGCCTCGTTTCATGAAAGAGCTCGAATGGGCGCATCCCGGCCTGGCTTCCATCCGCCTGACGGACAATCTTGCGGAACGAAAAGCCTTATTGCTTGCGGACACGGACGCCGTTGTTGCGTTGCCCGGGGGATGCGGGACCTTCGAGGAGTTGCTGGAGGTCCTTACATTGAAACGGCTGGGGATCTATTGGAAGCCCATTATCATTGTCAATCAGGCCGGATTCTATGATCCACTCCTGGCCTTGCTCCAGCGCAGCGTTGAGGAACGATTCATGGACGAACGGCATCTCGCGATGTTTTCCGTGGTGCGAGACATCGGAGAAGTCATGGAAGCCATCCGCAGCTCCGCTCCATGGGGGCCGGAGGCGAGACAGTTTGCAGCGCTGCGGTGAGAAAAGGGATGACTGATGCCGACATAACGCGCATGAGGCTGCATCGGGAGCACGCCAGCGGAAGACAGGAGTATCGTTGTGGAAATAAAACCATTTGGCCGCTCGCAGAAGATTGACGGAAGCCGGGTTAACAAGGCCCCGGCTCGCCATGAGAACTTTCTGGGACAATCAATTGTGCATGTTCTTACGAAAGGAGTCACCGGGTGAAGTACCATCACGTCGGCATTCCCACACAGACGCCCCAGCCCGGCGAGGTGCACCTTGCGGAACACGGGGTGTACTGCACAGATCATGAGAACAATCCCTTCGGGATTCAGTGGATGCGGTACGAAGCAGGTTGCCGCCTGCCGGAGCTGGTGAAGACTGTGGCGCATATCGCATTTGAAGTGGAGGACCTTCAGCAGGCGCTTGCCGGACAGGAGATTTTGATTCAGCCCAACAGTCCTTCAGAAGGGGTCATAGTGGCGTTCGTCATCTGCAACGGGGCGCCGGTAGAGTACCTGCAGTTCCTTAAGTGAGGTAAGGCGTGTCAGTCATGGCGACGGGAAGAGAGTCTCTCGGCTTTCTCAAACTTTTGGGGATCGTTTCAGGGTGATTTCGCGTTGGAGCAAGGATGAAGCCCGGGAGCCGGTTTGCACTACGGGTTTTAAGGCCGTTTCGGCGGCGGAGAGGGGACAAATCACTGTTGTGAAGGAAAAATGAATCGGAGGTCAAATGGGCGCAAAACAGAAACCGGTTTGGAAGAAAGGTCCTGGTAAGATTGGTGTTCTGGCTCCGCTTCTGGGGGCATGGCACGCCGAGGCGCAATCGCCGATGGGGAAAGTCCAATGTACCCGGACATTTACTCCTATGCTGCACGGCAAGTACGTGGAGCTTAGGGCCCGCTGGGAGTTCGCGAAAATGGTCTACGAGGAGGTGGCGATCCTCGGGATCAGCAACGGCAAATTGTCGTTCTGGTCGTTCACTTCAGACGGCAAGCGTTCGGAGGGGATGCTGGCTGATGGAAGTGACGTAGATCCTCGCGCCATCGCCTTCGAGGCGGAGATGCCTGCGGGCCGTGCCAGGATGATCTACTGGCCGGATGCAGAGGGAGGGTTCCGCTGGGCGGTGGAGGCCAAAGGAAAGAAGGGGTGGCGCCGGTTCGTGGAGCATCACTACATGCCTGCCTGATGTCGTCCCATTGCCTCCCTCTCCCTATTTTCATACCTTTCACGCCACACTTTGCACGAGGAGAGCATGCACAAGGTTACCCTGATCCCC
>PMCM01000030.1 GCA_003154155.1 Ignavibacteriota bacterium
TATGGCGCCATCAGCGACGTGACGGGCTTCTCGGCGGACGAATTCACCCAGGTTGACGTGCGCCGGTGGGAGCAGATGATCCATGCCGATGACCGTGCAGCCGTTGCACAGGAACTGCAGCGGTGCATGCGTGCGGGGGAGCGTTTTCACTCCACGTACCGGTTTCTGCGCCGCAACGGCGTGTACATTGACGTGTTTGACAGCGGTATTTTCCTGAAGGACGCGCAGGGCGTGCCGGTGCGCATGCTGGGGACCATGACGGACATCACCGAGCGCCAACGGGCGGAGGTGCAAATCGCGGCGTCGCTCAAGGAAAAGGAAGTCCTGCTCAAGGAAATCCACCACCGGGTGAAGAACAATCTCCAGGTGATCTCGAGCCTGCTGAACCTCCAGGCCGCCAATGTTGCCGATCCGCGTGCACTCGAACAGCTGCGGGAGAGTCAGAATCGCATCCGGTCCATGGCACTCATCCACGAGCGCCTGTATCAATCCGACAATCTGGCACGGATTGACTTCGGCGAATACATCAGGAGTCTCGTGGGGTATCTCGTGCGCTCCTACGCCATCCCCTCGGTCAATGTCAACGTGACGGTCAAGAATGTCAGTCTGCCGGTCAATGCGGCGATCCCGTGCGGTCTGATCATCAACGAGTTGGTTTCGAATGCGCTGAAGTACGCTTTTCCTCACGGGCGGGGCGGGGAGGTCGGGATCCGGCTCGAGATGACCACCGAGCGGTCGGCCGTCCTCACGGTGCAGGACAACGGCGTCGGGTTGCCGCGGGATGTGGATTTCCAGAGCTCGACGACCCTGGGTCTGCAATTGGTGAACACATTGTCAAAACAGCTGAACGGCGTCATCGGCCTGATTCGGGACCGCGGGACCACGTTTTCCATCATCTTTCCGGTGGAGGTGTGATGCAACCGGCGTTCTTCCTCGATACGATGTTGGACACGCCGCTTGTGCCGGTGGTCGTGCTCTCCCTGGCCGCTCTCGCGCTGATCGGGCTGGTGGTCACCCTGGCGATCGTCCTGCGTCGCAGGCGCAGGGAAGGCGTGGTGCGGCAGATTACCGATGCGACGTCGCACATGCTGATGAACACCCTTGGCGATCCCGCGTACCTCATCGATGCCCGGGGGATCATTGTCGAGATGAACGAAACCGCGCGGCGGCTGGGACAGATGCGGCCCGGGGCGTCGCTCTTTGATCCGCTCCCGGTCAATGTTGCCGCGTCGCGCAAGGCGGCCGTGGAACAGGTTCTGCAGACAGGCCAGCCTCTCCGTCTGGAAGATGTGTGTGAAGGGGAGTATTCCGAACTGCGCATGGTGCCGCTCCGCGACTCGACCGGTTCGGTGACGCGCGTCGCGGTGACCTCAAGGGATGTCACCGAGCAACGGCAGCTGGAAGCGACGCTCACCAGCACGATTCAATTCCTCCAGCAGATTCTGGAGAGTTCCCGGACGATCGCCATTGTCAGCACCGATCGTGCGGGCAACATTACGTTCTGGAACCCCGGGGCGGAACTTCTGTTCGGGTATTCGTCGCAGGAGGCCGTGGGGAAGCTCTCGATCACGTCCCTGCTGGTGACCGAGAATGCCGACGACTTCGGGCGTCTGATGAGCGTCATGGCCGCCGTGGCGGGAAACAGGCAGAGCGTGTCTGCAACATTTTCCATTGCCCACCACAACGGCACGGTGAGGCTCATGCGGATCACCTTCTCCCCGCAGGAAGGGGAGGCGGGAACGGTGCAGGGACTGTTGCTCGTGGGTGAGGACATCACCGAGGCCGAACTGGCCAAACGGGACAGCGAGCAGGCGGAGCGCAAACTGCGGCTGCTGGCCTTCACCCTGAATTGTGCAAAAGACGCCTTCATTCTGACCGATCTGGAGAACCGGATCCTGTACGTGAACGAGGCGTTTGTCGGGACCTACGGCTACACGGAAGAGGAGGTGCTCGGGCGGGACATCCGGTTCCTCCGCTCCAGCGGCGAGCAGTTTGATCTCAGCCAGCAGATCAGGACCGGCTTGCAGAGCGGCGGGTGGGCCGCCGAGCTGATGAACGGCAGGAAGAACGGCGAGACGTTTCCCGTGGAGTTATGGACGTCGATGGTGCGCAACGATGCCGGCGAGCCGGTGGCGCTGGTGCGGGTCGCCCGGGAGATCACGGAACGCAAACGGGCGGAGGCGCAGACCATCGCCTCGTTGCGTGAAAAGGAAGTGCTGTTGAAGGAAGTGCACCACCGGGTGAAGAANNGTGAAGAACAACCTGCAGGTCATCACGAGTCTGTTGAACCTGCAGGCTGACCGCATCCCCGACGAGCGGGTGCGGGTCGTGCTGAGGGAGAACCAGGCCCGCATCAAATCCATGGCGCTCGTCCATGAGGAACTGTACCAGTCCGAAGATCTTGCCTGGGTGAGTTTCACCGATTATCTGCGCCGTCTTACGCAGGGGTTGATGCAGATGTACAGCAACCCGGGGACGGCGATCAGCATGCGGTTTGCGATGGACGACCTGCGGCTGGGGATCGACGCCGCGATTCCCTGCGGGTTGATGGTGAACGAGCTGGTGACCAACGCGTTGAAGCATGCATTTATCGGCAGGTCGCACGGCGTGATCAACATCGGGTTCTCCCAAAACGAGAATGCGTTTATCATCTCAGTGGCGGATGACGGCGTGGGGTTGCCGGAAGGGATTGACGTGGACACGACGGAGACCCTCGGCCTGCATCTGGTCAGCACCCTCGCCGAGCAGCTCGGTGCAACGTTGTCGGTCACGCGGAAGGACGGGACGGCATTCGTGGTGTCATTCGAAGAGCGTCGTGCGCGTCCGGTTCCGCTGGGAGAGTAGTCGGCACAATCGTCCACCAGCGTCGGAGGAGTCATGGCGGGTCGGGTGAAGGAGTTCAACGAGTTCCGGAGCACAATGAACCGGCGGATTCTGGAGGCGGACCACCGGGCCATCAAGCGGTTTTTCAGCGTCGATACGCTGACGTACGAACCCGGTGCGCTGGATGTCCGCACGAAGGAGATGCTGGGGTTGGTATCGTCAATGGTGCTGCGGTGCGACGATTGTGTTGCCTATCATGTGCAGCGGTGCAAGGAGGAAGGTGTCACCGATGCGGAGTTGTATGATGTCTTCAGCGTTGCCCTCGTCGTGGGCGGTTCCATCGTCATTCCACATTTGCGTAGGGCAGTAGCATTTCTGGACGAATGGAATGCGAAGCCCGCGGAGTGACCTCGAGGCCGTAGAGTGAAAAGAGGTGCCAGAGCACGCCCGGTTTCGGCCGGCAGAGGTCTTTTTCCCACCGTTCCACGCCCACCCACGAGTATCCGATCAGGTCCGCGACTTGTTTGAGTGTGAGCCCCGAGGCGATCCGGGCGGCGCGGAGGCGTTCGCCGAAGGAGCGCATGTGCCGCTGCTGTGCGATGATGGTGCCCAGCGTCTGTTCTATCGAAGCCGCACGCTCCGCCGAGACCGGAACGCGGTGGCGCACCACCTGCCAGGCGTACTGCCGGGAAACGCCGAGCTGGGTGGCCAGAAACGTGATCGTCACGCCCCATCGCTGCATGGTCATTCGTATTCGTTGCAGCGATTCTTCGACGCCGGTATCCGTTCTCTTCTGCATCTACCCCGGTTCCCTTCGTTCTTCTTCACAGTATACGCGCCGGGCCGGATTTTGTTGTGACGGCAGGCGGGGATGGGGACCATGTGTGTCCGGTTGGAATCTGCGGGCAGAATCGCTATTTTAGACATGGTGGGTGGGGTCTTCCGCCTCCAGCCCGTTCGATCCATTCATGTACTCTCATAAAACCGTTCCGACCATGCGCGCTTTTTTTCTTATTCTGTGTACCGCATTCCTTCTCCCCTCACTTCTCCACGCCCAGGGAGGGAAATTACCGACGGACACCCTTGCGGTGTACGGCACATCGGTGATCACCGCCCGGGACTTCCTCGAGCGGATGGAACTCATGCCCTTTCCCGGGAAGGACCATCCTTCGCAGCACGACAGCGCGAAGGTGCTGGCTCTGCGCGCGCTCGTCGCCGAAAAGCTTCTGGCACAGGAAGCGGCTGTCCGTGGTCTTGGCCGGGACAGTGCGTCGGTCCGCCGCCGGGACGCGCTGGAGCGGCTCATGGTGCGCGATGAGCTGTACAAAGAAGAAGTGACGGCGAAGATTACCGTGACCGACAAAGACCTCTCCACCGGGATGCGGCGGTACCCCCATGAATTGCATCTCCTCTTCTTTTCCGCTTACTCCGGCCCGCTCGCGCGTGAGCTGCGCGACTCGCTGGCGGCGCGGACATCGATCGATACGGCGATCCATCGGCTTTCCCCGCGCCTGTTGCGCCGGGGTGACTCGCTAACCGTCCTTTTGGGTAGCAAAGACTGGTCGCTGGAAGACACCGCATATGCGCTAACGATGCAGCGGCGCCTCTCGCAGGCGGTCAAGACGGACTACTTCGGTTGGGGTGTGCTGTATCTGCTGGAGGACCGGACGAACAACGATGCGCTGAACAAATCGATCCCCGACCGTATCTCCGCGGTGAGGAGCATCATGCGCCAGCGACGAATGGATGAACGCGCGGAACGGTTCCAGGGCAAGATTCTCTCTCCACAGCACGCCAGGGTGGATTCGGTCTTGTTTGAAGAGATCGCGAAGCTGCTCTTCGCCCGGATACAAGCGGATGCACCTCAACGCACAACCAAGGCCGGATACCGGCTGATCGGCCCCGATCTGGATTCGCTGGAAATTGCATTTGCCGGACGCCTGGACGACGATATCGTCGGTCTCCCGGGCCGGGGGATGTCGCTGCGGGGCATGATCGATGCAATCCGATCCCACGAAATCGCTTTTCCTGTCCTGGAACCGGAACCGTTCCGGAACCGGCTGAACGCCAATTTCAAGGACCTTGTCGCCGATGAGCTGCTCGCCCGCGAGGCGTACCGGCAGAATATCCAGCACTCGGAGGCGGTCCGTCATGATGTTGCCGTGTGGGACGATTACTGGTCGGCGGCCGCCCTGATCCGGGTNNGGGCCGCTGGGCACCGAGTATGAAGTCAACGTGCGCGAGGTATTGTGCGACAGCATGAGCACCGCTCTGGAAATGCTCCGGCGCGTCATGGATGGTGACTCCCTCTCCATGCTGGCGCGGAAGTATTCCCGGCGTCCAGGGTGGGCGGCACGCGGAGGAGAGTCGGGGTTCTTTGCGGTCGATGTGTTTCCTTCGCTGGGTTTTCCGGCGCTCTTCCAGGATTCCGCGACGATCGGCGGCCCTCTGCGCCTGAAAGAGGGCTACAGTGTCTTTACCACACTGGGCAAGCGCACGTCACGTCCGGACGGCCGGATCTTGCTCGATTCGCTCATGTACTTCGGCCAGATCGGGGCCCGCGCGACGATGGAGCAGAGGGCCATCTCGGCCGTTGTCAGCTCCCTTGCGGAAAAGGCGGGTGTGCGTCTCTACCTGGACCGGCTGACGCGCGTGAAAGTGACCCCCAACAACATGTTTACGCGAAGGCTGCTCGGATTCGGCGGTGTTCTCACCGCCGTCCCCACGATCCTCCCTATCTGGGAATGGACGGGCGGGAAAGGGGACCGGGTGATGCCGTAGGACCTTGCCGGGGGACTGTAACCGTACGCCACACGCGCTGCCTCACACCGTTGGCTGACACGTGTACGGTCACAACCGTACGTCCGGAATCGGAGGAGTTTCATAGGGGATCCATGCGATGGTGAGGAGGTGCGGAGTTCAACCGGTAGAGTAGTCAACCCGGCGAAGAAAAGCAATCCTCTGCGTGTGCGAAGATGTGTAAGTTGCTTGAATACTACCATGGTTTGTGCTATATTTCTCCTCGTCTGCGGGGCTAGTTGATCGGTTCAACGCGAGCTTCCCAAGCTTGAAAGACGGGTTCGACCCCCGTGCCCCGCTCATTGTGCAAAAGGCGGACCAGTCAAACTGATCCGCCTTTTCTTTCATCACGCACTTCCGGGAGCGTCCGACGATCACTCGTCCAGCTTCTTCATTTCCTCCTCCACGCGCTGTTCGGTTTGATCCTGGAATTCATATCCGTCGTATTCCCGCACCTGTTTAAAGGCTTTCCGGGCTTCGTCCTTTCGTCCCAGCCGGGCGAGTGCCTGCCCGTATTTGAGGTAGCCCTGGGGCACGACCCATAGTTCGCGTCGCGGGGAGAGGGCGAACAATCGGGGGGCCGTCCTCACAAGATTGTCGTCCTGTTTGAGCTCATACTGCACCTGGAGCATCCCCAGGAGAGCGCGGCCGGCGAGTTCCTGATCGGCCCCGGCGAGGTCGAGTGCGGTGGTGTACAGCTCCATCGCAGCAGGGTACTGTTTGGCGGAGGAGAGGTTGCCGGCTTTGATGAGATGTGTTTCAATGGTGGTAATGGGGTGGGAGATCTGTTCCTGTGCCCGCCGGTAGTAGTAGGCCTCGTTGGGGCGGAGATCGTCCTTCCCTTTTTTTGCACGCGTATAGGCTGCGATGGCTGCGGTGCGGTCGCCCGTCAGCTCGCAGGCGGCGCCGTACCGGTACCACATCCAGTTGTTCACGCGTTCCGGGATGCGCAAGCTGTCGACGTAGAGCGTATAGTATTTTCTGGATGATGCGAAGTCGTTCCGTGCCCAGTAGATGCCCCCCAGCGAGCTATAGGCGATTTCTTCCACGTAGCGGAGGGGATGATGTGTGTCGCGGCGGAGGGCTTCCAGCGCGTCGGCGAGTGCATCATCAGGGCGGCCGTCGCGCTGGGCCAGGCTTGCCCGGAGAATCAGGAAGAGCGTGTTTTCGGGATATTCGGAGCAGAGTTGATCGATGTAGGTGAACGCTTCGGCGCTCCGGTGTTCACTAAACAGGAATTGCGCCAGGTACAGGCGTGCCTCGTTCCGGGTGTAGACGCCTTTCTCCGCNNTTGTCGGTCACGGCTTCATCGAGGAGCACGTAGGCCTGGCGCCCTTCGGAAATCGCCTTCAGCATGGAACCGTCGGTCTGGAAGAGCATGCCCCGGTACCCGCGGATGCCGCCGAGATAGAACTTGGCGTTGGCGTCGTGGTCATTCTGGTCGAGAAGACTTTCGCACACATCGATGGTCCGGTCCGACCAGGCCATAAACGCGTCGAACTGGTGCCGGTCATGATCCAGCACAAAGAGGGAGAAGTGCACGATGCTGATGAAGAACGGTCCGCGGGGATCGCCCGGCGCCATGCGGGCGACGGAATCGAACGTGCGGATGGCCGCGTCGGTTTCCAGGCGGTAAAACTGGTCGATACCGCGCATGGTAGCCTCGTGCACGGCCGCCCAATCGACGGGAGGGGCGGCATGTGCCGTCTGCACGAGGAGTGCGGCGAGCGGGAGGAGGAAGAGCCGTACGCAGACGGCCCGGGCGTGTGTATTCATGGTGACCGCGGGAGCTCCCTCAGCTGTGGCGGATTTCCATGATATCGCCGTCCCGCACGATATATTCCTTGCCTTCGAGGCGCCAGCAGCCGGCCTCTTTCGCTTTGGCGAAGGATGCACCGTGGGTGACGAAGTCGTTGAAGTTCACCACCTCGGCACGGATGAACTTGCTGAAGAAGTCCGAATGGATCACGCCGGCCGATTCCTGTGCGGTCATCCCCCTGCGGATGGTCCAGGCCCGGCATTCGTCTTCCCCGGCGGTCAGGAACGACTGCAGTCCGAGCAGCGCATAGGCTTCGCGGATCAGGGTGTCGACGGCGGGTTCGGTGATGCCGTATTCTCCCATAAATGCCCGGGCCTCGTCATCGGACAGCTCCGACATTTCCAGATCGATTTTCCCGAAGAATGCTACGGCGCGTGTGCGAATACCGGATTTGGCGGCGGTAATGCGTTCGACAAGGGAGGCGGCATCTGCGACCTGTGTCTCATCGCAGTTCACGGCGATCAGCATCGGTTTCAGCGAAAGGAGCTGGTATGTCCGGAGAATGGCCGTTTCTTCCTTCGTGAAATCGCAATTGCGCAGCGGTTGTTCCTGTTCGAGCAGATGGTGGCATTTCTCCAGGACAGGGAGTTCGAGTTTCGCCTGTGCGTCGCCGGATTTTCCGAGTTGCTTCTTGATGCGATCGATGCGTGTCTCGAGTATGCCCAGGTCGGCGAGAATAAACTCGGTTTCGAATGTCGCGACGTCGCGCATGACGTCGATCGTCGCATCGGGGTGCGGCACGGCGTCATTGGCGAACGCGCGGACGACCTGGACGATGGCGTCGTTGTTCTTGACGTTGTTGAAAAAATTGGTGGTGAACTGTGTGGAACCGGATTCGCCTTTTTTCAGTCCCACGACATCCACAAATTCTATTGTCGCATGGACGGTTTTCTTCGGCGAGAAGATTTCCGTCAGCTTTTCGAGGCGTGCATCGGGGATCTTCACCACGCCCACATGAGCTTCTCCGCGTGCGAGTGCGTGCGGGTCGATGACAGTTCTCGTGATCGCCTGGAAGAGCGTTGATTTTCCTGAAAAAGGGAGTCCGACAATACCGATCTGCATAACATGCTTTCGTCTGGTGGAGGGGCTTCTTCAAAATACGAAAAACCCGCTTCTTGTGCGAGGGGCGGGACAGGGAAAGTCCATTGCAATTCCCTCTCCAGAAGAGTAGATTTCATCAGAACACCGTTTTCCTTTGCCCCATTTTCCACTTGTTGAGGTCCTCCAGTGAAAAACTTCGTGCTTTGTATGCTGCTGCTGGCCGTTACGGCCTCTGCCGTTTCACAGACATTTCCCACGGACGATCCGGTGATCAAACGGATCTGGACGGAAGCCATGGATTCCACACAGCTTCCGGTACTGGCTCACCAGTTGCTGGATGTTATCGGTCCGCGCCTGACGGGGACGCCTCAGTTGCAGAAGGCCGGCAGCTGGCTGTCAGGGAAATATCAGTCGTGGGGAATCGAGGCCGCTGCCGAACAGTATGGCACGTGGCGGGGGTGGGAACGGGGCATTTCGCACATCGATCTCCTTCAGCCCCGGGTGCGGTCGCTGGAGGGCACCATGCTTGCATTCAGCCCCGGCACGAAGAAGGGCGGGGTCACCGCGCGGGTTGCCCTTCTTCCCGACGCACCTGATTCCCTGGCGTTCCAACGCTGGCTCCCCTCCGTCAAGGGAAAATTCGTGATGCTTTCGGTCCCTCAGCCGACGGGAAGACCTGACAAGAACTGGGAGGAGTTCGGCACCAAGGAATCGTTTGACAGCCTGAAAGCGCTCCGCGATCGGATCCGCGTGAACTGGGAGCACCGGGTGAAGATGAGCGGCTGCAAAGTCGACACGCTTGCGGTCGTGCTTGAGAACGCCGGTGCGGCAGGGGTGATCACCTCACTCTGGTCGCAGGGATGGGGAACGTTTCGGGTATTCGACACCAAGGTGACCGGCATACCGGCGGTGGCCTTGAGTCTCGAAGACTACAATCTCATCTATCGACTTGCCGAGCAGGGTGACAACCCGTTGCTCCGCATCGAGACGGATGCCCGGTTCCTCGATCCGCAGCCGGTGTCCAACACGATTGCGAAGATCCGGGGGGGCGCGAAAGCGGGGGAATACGTCATCCTCTCAGCCCATCTGGATTCGTGGGACGGCTCGTCCGGCGCCACCGACAACGGCACCGGCACGCTGGTGATGATGGAGGCCATGCGTATTCTCCGGAAGGTCTATCCCGCTCCGCAGCGGACAATCCTTGCCGGGCACTGGGCGAGCGAGGAGCAGGGACTCAACGGCTCACGGGCGTTCGTCAAGGATCATCCGGAGATTGTCGATCACGTGCAGGCCTTGTTCAACCAGGACAACGGCACCGGCCGTGTGCAGAATATGAGCGCCGTGGGGTTGCTGGATGCCGGCGAACACATTGCCCGGTGGCTGTCGCGCACACCGTGGGAAGTCGTGAAGGGCATCACGGCCGGCTTTCCCGGCACGCCGGCGGGTGGCGGGACCGACCATGCGTCGTTTGACGCGGCGGGCGCGCCCGGGTTCGGTCTCGGCTCTCTGAACTGGGATTACTTCTCCTACACCTGGCACACGAACCGCGACACGTACGACAAGCTGGTCTTTGACGATTTGAAGAACAACGTCGTGTTGATTGCCTGTCTTGCGTATCTGGCCTCGGAGGATCCGCAGTTCATCACCCGCGAGCGCCGGGTGATGCCGGTAAACAAGGAGACCGGAACTCCGGGTGAATGGCCGTCTGTGAAAGATGCGGAACGGCATGGCGGCGTGCAGAATACGCGCGCAGTCCAGTGACGGTGTGATTCGTCAGGACTGGCGGCATTTTCTGATCGAGCGGTTCACACCGTATTTCGAGGGGTTGCGCAGGAAGGAGTCACGGTCCGCGCCCGGGAAACAGCAATGCCCCGCATTCCATATGTGCCGGGGGAGTGCGGGGCATTGCCTGATCACATCGTGCGCCGAGCGCTTCAGGTGATCTTGCCGAATTTCTTCAGCTGCTCGCGCAATTGTTCCTGGTTCAGGGGTTTGACGAGATAGCTGTCGCATCCGTGCTTGATGGCGCTCACCACGCTTTCCCGGTCGCCCAGTGCGGTGATCATCAGAATGCGTGCGGCAGTCTCTTTAGGAATTCCTTTTTGCTGTTCGAGCGAGCGCATCTCACGAAGCACGGTCTGGCCGCTCATTTCGGGGACCATGAGATCCAGGAAAATCACCTCATAGGGTGCCGCCGCGTTCTGGGCGGTGATGAACATCTGCAAAGCTTCTTTTCCGTTTACTGCGACGTGTACTTCGCCGTATTCCAGCAGCATGCGTTGGAGCACGAGCCGGCTGGCATAGTCATCCTCGAGTATGAGCATCTTCATGAAGACACTTCCACGAATAGTCCCCGATTGCAGTCCGCCATCTTGGAAGGCAGGTTACTTCTGTTTCGCGATCACCTTGTCGGCGATTTTCTTGTAGGTCGCCTGCGGCAGGATCTTCCGTTTCACCAGTTCCGTCTTTGCCTTGTACGGACGATTCTTGACGATGGCCTTGGCATATGCGTCGCCGATGCCGGTCAGGGTCTTGAGCTGATCCTCGGTTGCGGAATTCAGGTCGATGAGATCGGCGTCCTTGGCGGTTGTCGCCGTTTGCTGGGGGACAGGCTTTTTGGTGACGGGCTCCTTCGGTTTCTGGGCGACCGTCGAGGAGAGGGCGAACAGAACAACGATGAGGGCAACGATGAGGTTGCGGAATTTCATGGGCTACTCCTTGGTTGGTGGATGGGTCTGATGGCCCATAATATACCGCACTTGCGGCCGAGTGTCAAATGGCGATTTGCACAAACGTTGTGAATTGCGTAGGTTAACAACTCTGCCATGGACACTTTTCTCCACGACATCGTGCATTGGGGGGCGTTGATCTTCTCCGGTTTTGTTGCCGGCGCGATGAACGCCGTCGCAGGCGGCGGCACGCTGGTGACCTTCCCGACGCTGATTCTTGCCGGGCTCTCTTCGATACACGCGAACGCGACGAGCACCGTCGCTCTCCTGCCTGCCTCCCTGGCCAGTGCCGCGGGCTACCGGTCGCATGTGCCGGCGGTTGCGCGGTGGTTGAGGATCTTCGCGCCGGTCAGTCTCATGGGGGGTCTGTTGGGGGGCATCCTGCTGGTCCGCACACCCGAGCGGGTATTCGATTGGCTTGTCCCATTTTTGCTGTTGTTTGCCACCGTTTTGTTCATGTCGCAGGCCGCCATCAGCAGGTTTTCCGGCATCCGCATTGTGGAAGCGCACGGTGCGCCGCCGTCCCGGCTGCGTCTCGCCGGCGGCGTGCTCTTCCAGTTGTGCGTAGCGGTCTACGGCGGGTATTTCGGTGCGGGCATCGGAATCCTGATGCTGGCATCCTTGAGCTTGCAGGGGTTCGATGACGTGCACCAGATGAATACCCTGAAGGTGATGCTCGGATTTCTCATCAATGTTGTTGCGGCGGGGTATTTCGTCATCAACGGGCTGGTGGAATGGCCCAGCGCCCTCATCATGATGCTCGGCGCCGTCATGGGGGGGTATGCGGGTGCCCATCTCGCCCAACGGGTGCCGCAACAGGGGGTCCGGGGAGTGATCACCGCGATCGGCATCCTCATATCGGCGGTCATGTTTTACCGTCAGTTCATGTGACACGGTCATCGGTGACGATTTCAGGAGGCGTTCATGGAACCACAACATTCCGCCGCATGTCTGAACTGCGGCCGCTCGGAGGCGGAGTTTCCCGTTCTCGTCCTCCGGCTTGCGGGACATGAGGTGTTCATCTGCCCACAGTGCCTTCCCGCGCTTATTCATCATCCTGACCGGCTGACCGGCACGTTGATTGCCGCGGGATGGGACGGGGAGACGCCCCCGCCGGGTGCCGATGCCGGACACTGACACAATGCGCGATTCTTCGACACATGTGTTCAGCATCAGGCTGTTCCTGACCGCTCTCGCTTTCGGCGGTGCGGCGCTGCTCGTCATCGTCGGAAGCTTCCACCTTCAGATTCCGGGGACGACTATTGTCACCGATCCCCGCGAGATCTTCGTGACCATCGGCGCGGCGCTCACCGGACCGGTGGGTGCGGTGTTCATCGGGATTCTGGCCGGGCTGGGCGATCCCAACCCCGAATTGCACCTGTATATCGTGGTCATGCACGTTGTCGGGGCCCTCTGGGTCGGCTGGGCCTACAAGCGGCTGATCCATGACCGCATCCGCATGCCCTGGATGCTCACGGGCTGGGTGGGTGTGGTATTCGTATACTATTATGTCTGCGTCATACCCGTCGTTGCCGCCACCAAATATATTTTCCCCGATTTCTTTCTGCGCATCATTCCCGACCCGCAGCCCCTGTGGCCCACATTGATGATCTTTTACCGCGGGTGGACGATGGAGTTCATTCTGACTTCCGCCCTCACGTCGGCGGTGTTGTTGGTGCTTCCCCGGCAGGCGCGCGCACCCATGTGGTGGACGGCGGAGCATCCCCGCGTTGTCGCGAGCATGCGCGAACGCCCGCCTCACAGCATCCTCGCGCTCCGGCTGACCGTCTGGTTTCTCATCCTCTCCTGCGTACCCCTGGTCATCATGGGCATCTTCCTGCGCACGACGCTCACCAAGCTGTACGTGGAGCAGATCGCCAATGACGAACTGGATGTGATGTCCGTTCTGGTGAACACCGCGGGTTCCGAGGAACGCCTGAAGGACCTGGTGGATGCTTATCACCCGGCGCTGATGAATTCCCTTCATGCACGGTTCATCCTCGACGATGTGGGGCGCATCGTCTGGAGCGGCGATTCCACCCGTTGGTACGCCGATGCGCGCGGCGTGTTCGGCAGGGCGGCTGTCGAGGCGATCCTCCACACCGCGAGAGGGTATTACTACGACGAAGGCAACGGCCGGTGTTTCATGTTCTGTGCGTACGAGGGGGGGCGGCGCAGGTTGGTGATCCTCCTCGATACGGATCCCGCCACCGTGACATTGAAGTCGTTCGAGCGGTCGACGCTGATCCGGCTCGGCCTCGCCCTCATCATGGTCTCGGTGATTGCGGGACTGGTCATCTGGCTGATTATCGGCCGTCCGATCCGTGTGCTGGCGGATGCGGCCCGGCGCGTGGGGCGCAACGACCTGCATGCACGCGTGGACCCGCAGCTGATGAGCGATGAGGTGGGGATCCTCGGCGAAGCGTTCAATGAAATGACCGAAAACCTTTCCATCCTGCATGATGGCCTGCTGACGGAGATCCGGGACCGGCGTGCGACGGAGCAGGCCCTCCGCGGGAGCGAACGGCGATTCCGCGAGCTGTCGGAACTGCTCCCCCAGACGGTGTACGAAATCGACATGAACGGCCGTCTCCTGTTCGCCAACAAGGTGGCGTTCACCATGTTCGGGCTGGAGGGGGGGCTGGATGAGTCCGTGCTCTCGGTGTTCGATCTTATCGCGCCCGCCGATCGTGACCGGGCCAGGGCGGCGTTCAGGAATGTCCTTGACGGCAAAGCCACATCCGGCAACGAGTACCAGCTGCTGCGGGGGGACGGCGGGACGTTCCCCGGCCTCATTTATTCCTCGTTGGTGCGTGAGGGGGACCGTGCGGTGGGTTTGTGCGGCATCATCGTGGACATCTCCGAACAACGCCGCGCCCAACAGGTTCTGGAAACGTCGGTGGCCGAAAAAGAAGTGTTGCTCAAGGAAATCCACCACCGGGTGAAAAACAACCTGCAAATTATCTCCAGCCTGCTGAACCTGCAGTCCACCGCCGTGCGTGATCCTCTGGATCTCGCCCTGTTCACGGAAAGCGTCGACAGAATCCGGTCCATGGCGCTTATTCATGACCGGCTCTACAAATCACAGGACTTCGCCGGCATCGAATTCCGCGAGTACATCGAATCGCTGATCGTGTCGCTTTTCCATTCCTACGGCCATCCCGATATTGAGTACCGTGCCGACGTGCATGACGTGCTGTTGAGCATCGACATGGCGATTCCGTGCGGCCTGATCATCAATGAGCTCGTCACGAATGCGCTCAAGCACGCATTCCCCGACCGGCGGCGCGGGATGATCACCGTGTCGCTGCACCCGCGGGATAACGGGGACGTGGAGCTCTCGGTCGCCGACGACGGCATCGGACTTCCCGAGGATGCCGATCTGTCGAACGTGAGTTCCCTCGGATTACATCTCGTCAAGATCCTCACCGATCAGCTTGAGGGGACGCTGGAGATCCGCCGCGGCAACGGCACCACATTCTGTGTCCTGGTGCCCCGTCCGCCCGAGCGGAAGGCCCCGCCACCCATCGCCCCCGCACAACCCGAGGAAGAATTCGTATGACCGCCCTGTATCTGGCTCTGGCCGTCGTCTGCAACGTGATCGCCAACATTCTGTTCAAGCAGGCCTCCGGTCTTCCGGGGTGGACGATGCCGAAATTCGGCATCTTCGGGCTCGGCCTTGCGATAGGCCTGGCGAACACCCTGTTCTACATCAAGGCCCTTGAAGAATATGCGCTGAGCGTCGCGTATCCGATCTTCATGGCGGGGAGCGTCATTTTGATCACCGCGCTTTCTGCCTGGATCTTCCGGGAGGAGATCTCGGTTCAAAAGGCGGCCGGCTTGGGTGCGATCTGCATCGGCCTGCTGCTGCTGTGGAAATCTTGAACGTGCCGGCGGACGGACTGGATCCGGTCCGCCCGCCGGCGGCACATCACTTCACACCGAAGGAACCGTCATGACGGCGCCATCGCCTCCCCTGAGTGAACTCGCCGCGTTCGGTCTTCACGAACGCGTGCTTGCCATTATCCGGGATCTTCCGCGCGGCACAGCGCTCGATCTCGGCGCAGGCGAGGGGGCGTTTGCCCAGCGCCTCCACGCTCTGGGGTACGATGTGGTGGCGTGCGATGTGGACGCCGACCTGTACAAGGCCCGCGAGATCCCCTTCCGGGCGGGGAACATCAACGACGGCATACCTTTCGACGACGCCAGCATGGACCTGGTCGTGTTCATCGAGGTGCTCGAGCATCTGAAGAACCCCTGGCGGGCGGTGGAAGAGATGCGCCGGGTGCTCCGTCCGGGCGGTCATCTCCTGCTCACGACGCCGAACACCGGCAACCTCCGCCAGCGCATGCACTATCTGCTGCACGGCCGTTTCTATGGATTCGGCCATCCCGTCATCCGGAGCCCCCTGGAGCATATCCATCCCTTCTCGCTCTCCGAGCTCACCATGATGATGAATGAAAACGGTTTCCACAACGTGACGTTCCTGTTCGACCGTCCGTTCCGGCTGAAGCGGTATCTGCCGACAAACCGGTTCACCGGCCTGACGACGATCGTGCAGGCTCAACGCAACGGCTGAGACGCCTGTGCCACATTCCCGGGGCAACCCCTCATGAGCGCCACCATCATCAATGAAAAAGTGCGTCAGGCCACACTCCTGATGCAGGAACTGGACATCGATTGCTGGATCACGTTTGTCCGCGAAACCGCACTCACACGCGATCCGATCCTGGATTTTCTGGTGACCGCTGATCTGACGTGGCAGAGCGCGTTCATCATGACACGGACGGGCGGCCGCATCGCCATTGTCGGAACATATGACCGCCAATCGGTCGCCGATACCGGGGCCTACACCCGTGTGGTGGATTACGTGGAAGGCATCCGGCATCCCCTGCTGATGGAATTGCGCGCGCTCGATCCGCGCACCATCGCGCTCAATTTCTCCGTTGACAGCGAGATCTGCGACGGTCTCACGCACGGGATGTATCTTGCGCTGATGGAGATCCTGCAGGAGGCCGAAATGGGTGACCGTGTCATCCCGGCCGAACAACTGATGTCCGCCCTCCGTGAGCGCAAGTCGGCCGCCGAGATCGCCTGCATCCGCGAAGCGATCAGGCACACGGAGGAGATCTACACCCATATCGGCACCGTGCTGCATTCGGGCATGACGGAAGAACAGGTCGCCGCCGTGATGCGCGCCGATGTGCAGGCGCGCGGCCTGGGATTCGCCTGGGATCCCGCAGGATGTCCCGCCGTGTTCGCCGGACCTGATACCGCCGCGGCGCACTACAAGCCCACAGAACGCGTGGTGCAGCCCGGACATGTTGTCAACATGGATTTCGGCGTNNGAGTTCCCGCACGCCCTGGGGCATCAGGTCGGCCGGTTCGCGCATGACGGCACCGCATTGCTCGCTCCGCCCTGGGAGAAGTACGGCCGGAAGCCGTTTCATCAAATCGAAGAGGGCATGGTGTTCACGATTGAACCACGTCTGACGGTACCCGGCCACGGGATTGTCACGATCGAGGAAATGGTCGTCGTCACCCCCACAGGGGCCGAGTACCTTTCGTACCCCCAACAATCGCTGCGCTGTGTGCAGTGATCCAGAAGGAGTGAAGACGTGCATTTTTCTTCCCGCACTTCCTGGGAGTTCCGCCGGAATACATTGACGCAGTTGGTGGCGCACCGGCGGAACGAAGGGGAGCCGCTGTACGATTGGACTCTTGCCAATCCCACCCTGTGCGGGTTTGCCTACGATCGCGGCCGGATCGGGCCCGCACTCGGGGCGCCTGCGGCGTTCGTGTACGCCCCGGAGCCCGCGGGGATGTTCAGCGCCCGCAAGGCGGTGGCGGGATTTTTGGTCAGACATGGGATGCCGGTGTCGCCGGAGCGGCTGCTCCTCACGGCCAGCTCCAGTGAGGCGTACGGGTATCTGTTCCGTTTGCTCTGCGGCCCCGGAGATGCCATTCTGATTCCCAAGCCGGGGTACCCCCTGTTTGACGACTTGGCCCGCTTGCACGATGTGGAGATCGTGCCTTACCGGTCGCATTATGCCGGCGGGTGGCATCTGGATGAAGAGAGTGTGCGCGATGCCATTACACCGGCCACCAGGGCCATCGTCGTGGTGCATCCGAATAACCCCACCGGCGCATTTCTTGCGCCGCGTGAACAGGACGCGCTTGCGGCAATTGCCCGGGAGCGCCGGCTCGCCCTGATTGCCGACGAGGTCTTCCTGACATTCCCCTTCGCCGGCTCGCCGCATGGGGTCTCGTTTGGCGGAGTAGCGGCGCCGCTCGTGTTCACATTGAACGGGCTTTCGAAAGCCGCAGGCCTCCCGCAAATGAAGCTGGGGTGGATTGCCGTGCATGGAGAGGCATCGCCGGTCGGCGAAGCGATGCAGAGGCTCGAAATGATCGCCGATACGTTTCTCTCCGTCAACACGCCCGTCCAGATTGCTCTGCCGGAGATCCTCGCGGCGGGCTCCGCCACGGGTGAGGCAATCCGTGAGCGAGTCTCGGCAAACTATGCCGGGCTCTCCTCTGTGCTGGAGGGAAGCCCCGTATCCGTACTGCATGCAGAGGCCGGCTGGAGCGCGATCCTCCGCCTTCCGGGATTCATGAGCGATGAGGCCTGGGCGGTGGAATTGCTCGCGCGGGAAGGCCTGCTTGTGCATCCGGGCCATTTCTTCGATTTACCGTTTGATGCCGCCATCGTGGTGAGCCTGCTTCCGGAGGGTCCGGTGTTCCGCGCGTATGCGGAAAAACTCATCGCGGTGGTGCATGGAGTGGGGCACCGGGATCCACAATCATAACCTGTTCGGGAGAATTGCCATGAAGCGTGCGTGCAGTTTCGTGTGTATGATGCTGCTTGCGGGCGCGGCGGCACACGCGCAGCAGACGCTGACAATACCGCCTGCCGGCGCGTGGCGATGGGATCCGTTTCTTGACACCCTGCAGACGCGCACGATCAGATATTTCCTGGACGTGACATCGGCGGACAACGGGCTTTCGCCGGATCGCTGGCCGACCCCTGCGCCGTCGAGCATCGCGGCCGTGGGTTTCGCGTTGACTGTGTATCCGGTCGCAGTCGAGCGCGGTCTCCTCCGGCGCGAGGAGGCGGTTGCACGCACCTCGCGTACGCTCGACTTTCTTCTCCATCTGCGGCAGGGGGAAGACGCCGCAGGGGTCTCCGGCAACAAGGGGTTCTTCTATCATTTTCTCGACATGAAGAGCGGCTCCCGCGCATGGAACTGCGAGCTTTCCAGCATCGACACGGGGCTTCTGATGGCCGGCGTGCTTTTCTGCGAGAGCTACTACGACGGGGCCGGCCCGGCGGAAACGGCCGTCCGGACCATGGCGGATTCGCTCTACCGCCGTGTCGACTGGGTCTGGTTTACCGCGGAGAAGCAGGCCATAAGCACCGGTTGGTATCCTGACCGCGGTTTTAACGATCATGTCTGGGAAGGATATACCGAGGCGTGGATTCTGTATGTTCTGGCGCTCGGATCACCCACGCATCCGATGCCCGATTGGTTTCTCTGGAACTGGTATAAGGGCTACAAGTGGGATGAAATGTTCGGCGTGCCCCATCTGGGGTTCGGGCCGCTGTTCGGCCACCAATACTCCCACTGCTGGATCGACTTCCGTGGGATCAGGGACCGTTACATGTGGGCGCGTGGGATCGACTACTTTGAAAATTCCCGGCGGGCCACGTACGTGCAGCGCGCCTATGGCATCCAGAATCCGCAGGGCTACCGGCTTTATTCGGGTGCCATCTGGGGGCTGACGGCATGTGACGGCCCGCGCGACACCGCATTCGTCGTTGACGGCCGTCGCCGGCAATTCTGGTCGTACCGGGCCCGCGAAGTGACGTTTGACTGGGTGGAGGACGACGGCACCATAGCACCGACCGCAGCGGGAGGGTCGGTTGCCTTTGCCCCGGAGATCTGCGTGCCCGCGCTGAAGGCCATGCGGGACGCTTTCGGCAGCGCAATCTGGACATTGTACGGTTTCCGGGACGCATTTAACGCCACCTATGCCGTCCGGGAAGGGGGCGTCTGGGTCGGGCCCGATTACCTGGGCATCGATCAGGGGCCGATCGTGCTGATGATCGAGAATCTGCGCAACGGTTTTGTGTGGGAGGTCATGAAGAAGAACCCTTATATTGTGCAGGGTTTGCGTCGTGCCGGTTTCAGCGATGGATGGCTGAAGTAGCTGCAAGGTAGCGGAAGGAAGGCGCATCGGACGCGGGGTGCCGTGCGGGCTTCCGGGAACGCAGCATCCGCCCGGGTCTTCCAGGCACTTGTGAGTCAGCGCCGCGAATCGTATAATAGATGGAGTTACCATCGACAATTGCGCAGGCAGACGTGGCATTTGACGTTCAGGATTTTGCGAAGGAGGTGCTGGAGCGGAGTGCATCCGTTCCCGTGATAGTGGATTTCTGGGCGGCGTGGTGTGCGCCCTGCCGGGTTCTGGGCCCTGTGCTGGAGAAGCTGGCCGGCGAAGCCGGCGGCGCCTGGGTGCTGGCAAAAGTCGATACGGATGCCCACCAGGATCTCGCCACGCGCTATGGTATCCGGGGAATCCCCAGCGTCAAATTGTTTGTGGATGGTGCGGTGGTCAATGAATTCAGCGGTGCCTTGCCGGAACCGGCTGTGCGACAGTGGCTCGAAAAAGCCCTGCCTGATCCGCACCGGAAGGAGATCGAGCGGGCGGAGCTTCTGCTGCAGTCGGGGAGTGTGGATGAAGCCCGGAAGGTGCTGGGAGAAATTGTGCGTGTGGCCCCGGGAAATCATCACGCCCGGGTGGTGTTGGCCGGATCGATGCTCGAATCGTCTCCCGGCAGCGCGTCGGAGATGGTCAGGGGGATTGAGGAAGATTCCCGTTACTTTGCGATGGCGGACGCCATCAGGACGTTTGCCGCACTGACGGCAAAGCTCGCGCATGCGGATGAGCTTCCCGATCAGCCGGTGAAGGGTGAGTACATTGAAGCCCTGCGTGCCCTGGCACGGGGGATGCATGAGGAAGCATTGAAGCATTTCATCGATGTGATACGGCAGGACCGGTACTACGATGATGATGGTGCGCGCAGGGCATGTGTGGCCATCTTCAAGGTGCTGGGTGACGAGAGCGAGGTAACGCGCACGTATCGCCGCGCGTTCAGCAGTGCGTTGTTTGTGTAGTAACCGTCGGACGCTTAGCTCAGTTGGTCCAGAGCGTCGCCCTTACAAGGCGAAGGTCGCAGGTTCGACCCCTGCAGCGTCCACTCTTTCCTTCCACTCCATCCTTCTGACCCTTCCTGATCCGGTGCGGAATATCAGCCATCGGAGTAATAATATTCACCAGAGCGGTTTGTTGTAGCGGAAAATGAACGGCATTCGAGGCTCTTTGTGGGGAGTGCACGGTGCATTTCTCCGCCCTGCGTCTGTACGGGCCTGATGTGATCTGGCATGCGTCTTGTGGGAGTGCACCATACGCCGGTGTTGACCAGCAGGCGACGTCATTCGCGTCACAGAGGAGAAGAGCACATGTCGATGCACAGGCATACCTTGCCCGGCACCGCCCCCGCGGTTGCCGTTGGTGCGTCCGGTAGTGTCGTCAGCGGACTGACACATGAGCAGCGCGCCGCAATTCATTATTGTCGCGGAGAGAAGGACCGGGCACTGGAGCTTTACCGGGAGGCGGCCCAGATGGCGCCCGAGGATGCCGGCGTGCAGAAGGCGTTTGCAGATTTCATGTATGTTGCGTTGGGGAGGCCTGAGGACGCGTTCGGCGTCTACCAGCAAGTCCTCACGTTGAAACCCGAAGATCCGGAGACGTTGCAGATTCTGGGCAACCTCTGCGCATCGAACAAAAAGACGAAAGAAGCACGGGACTATTTCAGCCGTCTCCTGGCGGTCGAACCCTGGAACATGGCCGTTAAGAAATCCCTTGATGCGCTGCCGGCGAATGCTACGGAGAATAACGACGCTTTCAAAGCCATGTACCTCATAGCGCAGAAGTCGGTGGCTGAGGGTGTGGAGGCGAACGTCAATGCGGCGCTCGACCGCATTCTGGCGATGAAGCAGGAAGCGGCACGCGGGCGCGACGCCGCCGAGCGGATGCCGACCTACGCCGAAATCTTGACCATGGCGTCAACGGGCCAGCGCGACAAAGCCATTCTGGCCCTTGAGAAGTTTCTTGTGCGTGACCCGGAGAACGCACTGGCCCACAATGATCTGGGAGTGCTTTACGCGAACACAGGTCATTACGACAAGGCCCTCGCGCACTACCGGCACGCGGTGGATCTGGACCCTGCGGCGACCACGTACCGGAAGAATCTCGGTGACCTGTTGTTTGTGGCGGCAGGGGATGAGGAAGGCGCGCTGCGGCTGTATGTGGAGATCTTGCGTGAACGGCCGAGGGATATCGAGACGCTCGGGTCCATTGCGCAGGTCTGTTCGTCGTTGGGGAGGAACACCGAAGCCCGATTCTTCTACGACAAGATCCTGGAGATTGAGCCGTGGAATCAGGCGGCCCGCCAGCAGCGGCTGCAGCTTGAACCTGCGGAGCCGCGGCCGGCGACCTACGAGCAGATTCAGCAGCTCGCCGGTGCGGGAAAGACCCACGAAGCGGTTGCTGCGCTCGAGAGCTTCGTCAGGGCCGATCCCCGGCATGCCCCTGCGCGCAACGATCTGGGCGTGTTGTACTACCAGAGTGGCCGGATCGCCGATGCCCAGGCGGAATATGAAGAAGCGGTCAGGCTGGATCCCGAAAACGAAATTTTTCAGAAGAATCTTGCCGAATACTATTCGGTTGCGCAGGGCCG
>PMCM01000099.1 GCA_003154155.1 Ignavibacteriota bacterium
AGGACGGTGCGCAGGGTCTCATGCCACTCCGGGCCTGTGACAAAGCGTTCGCAATAGGCGCACAGGATGATATTCGCGCATCCGATTGCCGCGGCGATAATGGGTCGACGTGCGCCATGGGAGTCGTCCCGGGCCGTGACAATCCGGAAAAGATCTCGTGCGTCGCCTGCGGTCACCGTGTCCATGGGTCGGCCGGGAATCCAAAATCCTCGTACAACGGCAATACGAAGGGTCCCGACGGTTGTGCGGTCGTGCCAGGCATGCGGAGTCCTGGGGGCGGGGGTTGGTTCACGGGGAGGGAGATGAACAGGGTATTGTGGGGGAGGGCGATGTCAAGTTGCGCGCGGGAGCGGACAGCCGCGAGCAGGGCGCCCGCAGCGTCCATTTGTACTTCTTCGTAAAGCACCTCCGCATAATGCCTGCGCTGATAGTCGCGCCGGACGCGTTTGCGCTCCTCAAGCTGGGGCGTGGTGAGATGTCTCACCGCCTCGGCATATTCTCTGGCAGCACTGCTGTCAAGCGATCCGAACCGGTCGCCTGCAAGTGTCGAAGGCCTCCGGGACGTGGAGTCCGCCGCAATGCCCGCCAATGTGACGATGACTGACAGGACGAGGGATGTCCCGTTCCGGAGCATGACTAGAAATCCCGCCGTTTGAGTACCACCGCGCCTCCGAAGAAAAAGAGGGCAGACGAGAGAAACGACTGGACGAACGGTCTCCAGTCCATTTCCTGCGCCATGAGTTGTCTGGCGCCGTTGTCACGCATGGCGGAAAGTTGGGGCAGGAGATAATAGATGCCGTCAACAACCGCCCTGAACGCCGTGTTTTCGGAAATGAGATAGAGCGATCCCTCGCGGTTTTGCAGGACCGAGCCGATGATGAACAGATAGAGGTACACGAGGATGATCGAGATGGGCGTGTTCCGCGTCACCACGGCAAGGAATGTCACGACGGCGTACAGACATGCGAACATGAACGTGATAGTCACTGCAGACAACAGGATGCGCGCATCCCAGAGATGGCATTTGAGTCCGAAAATAACCCACGCTCCGAGGACGAAATAGATCACATTCGCAAAGATAGCGACCACGGCACCGAGGTATTTCCCCAGGAGCAGTTCCCATCGTGCGATGGGTTTTGACAGGTACAGGTCAACAGTCCCTTTTTCGAGGGCATCGGGGACGACGCCGGCGGTGGCAAAGATACCGAACAGGATAATCCCCGTGAACAAGCCGCCTGCCAGGCCGGCCTGCATGCTCCGGATGGCGGTCACAAGTTCTTCCTGCGGCATCGGCGGTGTCGCCTGCTGGCCGAAGAGTTGGAGGATAGTGCCTTCCTGGGTGACGGAGGTGGAGACGGCAAGGGCGAGGCCGAGCAGCACGATCGTGGAGATTGCCGCAAGGATGATGATGGTCGCTTTGGCGGCGAGTTCGCGGAGCGTCATGCGGACAAGTGCGAGAAGTTTCATGGTGCCACCTCGCGCTTGATGAGGCTGAGGAAAGATTCTTCAAGCGTGCTGCGTTCTTTGGTCACGGAGGCAATCTGGATCCCGTGGCGCCGCAGCAAGTCGATGACGGCGTTGAGTTCCGGGATGCTCGCCACATCTACAACCAAGCCGTTCCGCTCTTCGACAAATGCCATGACCTTCGCTGAGGCCTCGGTCCGGAATGCCTGTGTGAGGCCATCGGCGAGACCCACGTGGTAGCGCTCGCCGGTTGCCGTGAGTTCATCGACGGTTCCCACTTTCAGCAAGCGCCCCTTGTCCAGAATGGCGACACGGTCCGAAACAAGTTCCACCTCGGAGAGCAGGTGGGAATTGAGGAAGATGGTTTTCCCGCGTGTCTTGAGGTCCCTCAGGACATCGCGAATCTCAGCCCGGCCCACCGGGTCGACGCCATCCGTCGGTTCATCGAGAAAGAGGACGTCCGGGTCGTTCACCATTGCCTGGGCAAGCCCGAGACGCTGCATCATTCCTTTGGAGTAGCGTTTCACCTTGACCCGGCCCCATTCCTTCATGCCAACGAGTTCGAGCAGCATTGCCGCACGGGAACGAAGGTGCACGCCGGAGATACCGCTCAACGCGCCAAACGACCGAAGCACCTGTTGGCCCGTGAGATAGCCGGGGTAGCGGTGGTTTTCCGGAAGAAACCCGACCTTCGCGCGTGCGCGCGGGCTGGACACATCGTGGCCAAGCAGTGTTGCGCTACCCTCGGTTTGCCGTGTGAGAGACAGGAGGATTTTGATGGCGGTGGTTTTCCCTGCGCCGTTGGGCCCCAACAGGCTGAAGATTTCGCCGCTTTCGACCGACAGGGTGAGATCGTGCAGGGCTTGCACCCGGCGCTTTCCCCGGAAACCGGAGACATAGGTTTTTGAGAGTTGCTCGGTGGCGATGGCGATCATGAGTTCAGCATACCGTTCTGTTGATGAAAGAAAGTCGTGCACGCGGTGATCCTCCGGATCCGCAGCGGTTCCGGAACGGCAAGGCTTGTTTCACCGCAGTGCGGCGGTCCGTTCATTGAACCGCTCCCGCATTGTTGCGCCATGAGTCGCCTCCCGGAAGTGTTCTGTCACGAATGCCTCCGTGGCTTTGGCCCTCTTGACCACATTGTCGGGTGCCATATAGTTCGGATCGAAGATTCCCGGCTGTTCCTTCGGGAGCCTGGCGACCTTGTTGCCGATCCGTACCAGGCCGCCCGGGTCGTAGCCGGCGTGGGCGAGGAGCACCGCTGCTACCCTGTCGGCCTCAAGTTCATACTCGAGAAGCCGGGGTGAAACGATCTTCTCATACGTCTGTTCCACGAGATCGTCCAGCTCCGCCTCGTCCTGTGTCTTGGGTCCTGTTTCTTCCTCAAGCTCGTTGAACGCTTCGTCAGCCTTGATGTGGACCTTGCGTTTGCTCATTTCCTGGAGGCCGTGCTTTCTGATCACATGAGACATTTCGTGCGCGATGATGGCCGCCAGCTCGGATTCGTCGGCGCACATGAGCAGCGCGCCTTTGGTGACGAACACGTACCCGCCCGGGAGGGCAAAGCCGTTCACTGTCGGGTCATCCAGGATGAACACGGTAAAGTCCCAATCGTAGACGGAAGAATTCGCGGCGAGTGTGGCGCTGATCATGTTCACGTAATCCACCGGCCCCCGCGAAGTGATAAATCCTTTTTCGATCAGCCGGGCGGCAATTCCCAGGCCCACTTCCTGTTCGCGGATCCCCGCATCGTACACGATCGGCCCGAGTCCCAGATCGTCCATCGTGATCCGGTCGGCCAGGTCCGGTTTGCAGGCCTCGACATCTTTGCGAAATACGGCAAGGTCCGCTTCACGGAAGGTCTTGGCGGAATTCTTCAGCACCTTATCGACGGATCCCGGAGGGGTCTTGCCGCGCTTTTCCGCGAAGCCGCGTATAGCCGCCGAGACGCCGGCCCGGGAGGCCTTGGGTGAGCTCCAGACGCCCTCCAGAGGTGTCACGCGGGCGCTTGCAGGTTTGGTGTCCGTCAGGCTGTTGGCGGACATCCAGCCGGTCTTCTTGTCGGAGAGTTTCACGCTAAGCCATGATCCCTCATGCCCAGCGACGGTGACCGCGGTATTTTCGGGCACCACCGCCACCAACTCGTAGTATGCGCCCGGACCTTCACGGATGTAGTTATTGCTCCGTTTCGTATAGACGATCTCGGAGAGTGCGTTGGCGCACATCAGGGGGATCAGCAGGAAGAGAAAGGAACGCTGGGACATGGTCTGCCCTCCGGATTATTTCGAAGTCATGGTATACACGCCATCCCAATCGTCCGGCAGGGATTGGCGTAACAGATCCGCGCATCGTTTGAGATACAGGGTGGATGGTGTCCGATTCGGGTCGAGAGCGTCGAGTCGCGTGAACAGGTGGATGGCTTTGTCAAATTCACGTGTGCGATACAACTGAAGCGCTTCGGTGAACAAGCCGATGACGTCCGACTGCAGCTGGGAGATCTGGCCGGCCCTCCCGACGAGCTCGTAGATCCGGATGGGGATGGCTTTCCCTTTGACGCGGAGAAAATCCAGCGGACGTGCGGCAACCGCGTCGGACGCCTGCTCGAACGTTGTTTCACTGATGATGATGTGTGTTCCGAACACTTTGTTGACACCCTCGAGGCGCGAGGCAACGTTCACCGTGTCGCCGATCGCGGTATAGTCGAGCCTGCTGCTGCTGCCGATATTGCCGATGACCATATTCCCCGTATGGAGCCCGATCCGGGTGACGAACACGGGCATGCCGGGATCACGTCCGGGATTGGCATGATACGCGGCGAGCACTTCCTGGACTTCCAGCGCCGTCAGGCATGCCACGCGTGCGTTGTCGTGGCGGGGGATGGGGGCCCCAAAGATCGCCATGATGGCATCCCCGATATACTTGTCCAGCATCGCCTCGTTCCGGAGGATAACCTCGCTGGCGACGGAGAAATACTGATTCAGGAAATGCACCAGGTCCCGAGGGGAGCAGCGCTCTGCAAAGGAGGTGAAATCCTTGATGTCGGAGAAGAAGGCCGTCGCTTCGATGGTCTTGCCGCCCAGTTCGACCTGGTCCGAATTGTCCAGGATGTCGGCGACAACATGCGGGCTGAAATATCTGTTGAACGCGCGACGAAGAACCCGTCGTTGCTGGCCTTCCACGGCGTAACTTGTGACAGCCGCAAGCGCATAGGTGATGGCAGCTGTGGCGATAGGCGAAACCAGGGGAATCCAGAAAAGCTGCCACGTGAACAGCATGTGGCCCGCCGCAGCGTACGCCGCGATCAGCACCAGGACGAGAACGGACGCAAGCCCCACCCGGTGGATGCGGTAGAAAATGAACGCGGTGAGCGAAGCGAGGAGCGCGGCGAGGAGGTACTGTCCCCAGGCTGGCGTACGCTGGATGAAATGGTGGTTGAGCAGATTGCTCAACAACGTCGCCTGGATTTCGACGCCAGGATAGATCTCGAGATACGTAAACGGCGTCGGCTTGAAATCCCACAGGCCCGACGCGGACCCGCCGACCAAAATGCACTTGTTCCGGAAAATCTCCGGCGAGATATCCGGCGGAAGGCCCCGGCGCATCTTGACCCCCGAGACGATGAGGGCATGAGCGGAATAGTACCGGAAGACCCCGTTGGGCCCGCCGCGCCCGTACCAGTATAGGAGGAATTTGCCGTCGTTGTCGAGGGGAATGGAACGAAGTGCGGAGTCCGCTCCCGATAATGGGGTGCCGGTGGCAACCAATTGGGCGGCAAACGAAAACTGCGGGACCCGGTTTGAGTCGAACGCGAAAAGGAGATTGCTGTGGCGGGCAATGCCGTCTTCGTCGGTCTCGAAATTGGTCACGCCCAAACAGGCGGCACCCGCCTGGAAACTGGGGAGCGGAGCGATAGCGCGGTCAAAATGAAGGCCCGAATTTCCGGTAGAGGTTCCGGGGAGAAGGTGAGTCCGGAGAAGCGCTCCTCCCGGTTGATCGCCCTGCTCGTGCACGGCGAGGTTGAAGCCGAGCACAACCCTGCCGGATTTCGCCATGGCGTCCGCAAACGCCGCATCCGATTCGTTGCCGTCGACCTCCAGTCGGTCTTCATCTTTTTGCGAAAAATCATAATCGAAGGCGACCATGCGCGGGTGCGCCTGCTCAAGAAAATCGAGCAGCAAACCATAGTACTCACGCGGCCAGGGCCATTTGATCCCGCGGGTCGAAGCGAAGAAATCAAGACTGTTCTGGTCGATCGCGACAATGACAATGTTTGTATCAGCCCATTCCGGGTGGGCTCCGTAGCGGAAGCGGTAATCGAGCGTCTTGAGTTCACCCGTGTCGAAGAGACCAAATACCGAGAGCAATATGCCAAGGGCGCAGCCGGTACACGCGACGGCCGCCATCAGGGTCGGTCGGGATTTTTGGAGCCGGTTGGTGATCGCGGAAAGGGGTATCATTAGCCACAAAAGTACGCTTTGGGCCTTAGAAACGCAAGGGGAGCAGTTGCTTGTTGCAAGAGTTTCCTTTACATTCTTGCGATTTTGCGGTGCAGATTCGTCACTACTATCACTTGGAGGAAAGCATGAACTCGTACCTGAAAATCAGCTTGATTTGCGCCCTCGTACTTGTTGCCGTAAATTNNCAGGGATCGTATTTTACCACGGTAGGCTCAGATTTCACATTCGGATCGGGCAACATCTCCGCGAAAATCGGACCCTATATCACCGACGGCCTGCAAATCGGGATTGGGCCGACGTTGAGTATCACGACGACCACGACCTCGACAATGAACATGACAACGTTCAAAGAGGAGACATCATCGAATACGACCACCACCTTTGGCAGCACAGCATTCCTGGTGTACTCGTTCCTTATGCGTGGGGCCAAGGCGGTGCCGTATATCGGTGCGGAGTACTTCAAGAGCGACTTCAGCGACAGCAATGACAAGGGGAGCGTCGGTATCAATGTCGGCCTGAAATACTACTTTGCCAAGAAGACCGCATTCGACGTAAGCGGCAACTATCTGTTCACGTTGAACCAGGATCAAAAGGGAGGCATCCTCCTGTTTGCCGTAGGCCTCAGCTTCCTGTTGTAAGACAATCGGGGACACAATCATGACACGGTGGCCGCGTTTTGCGGCCACCGGGTTGCTCGCGCTCGTGCTGAGCTGCCCGGTGGTTGCACAGGATATTCGCGTTTCGGCACATGCAGTGCTCGAACCGGAAGACAAAGAAGAGGTCACTGCCCTTGCGTATTCCGGGAACGGCTCGCTTCTCCTTTCCGGTGACAAGGGTGGTGGCGTGTACTGCTGGGATCTCGCGCGCAAGCAGGCAATCGGCGCAGTGAAGCTGGATGACGCCGTCCTATTCCTTGCGTTCCTTACGGGCGACCGGACGTACGTTGCCGTGGACAAAGGCGGCCGGGTCACGATCGTCGATCTGTTGAAAGGCGCTGAAGGGACCTCGTTCCGGATCAAAGGCAAACCCCTCCGCGTCGCCATCGATGCGGGGAAACAGTACCTCGCCGTGGCCACGGGTGATGACCGCATCGAACTGTTTGACCTCAAGGGGATGATGCCGGCCGGATCGATCGACGCGAGCGGCAAGATCGATGACATCCTGTTCCTGGGTTTTGACCGTCTCGGACAGCAGATCGTCGCCGTGATGCAGCTGGGTGACGTCGTGACGTGGAACCCCGCAACATTGAAAGTGCTGCGCACGATGGCCCTCGCCGGAGGTGAGTTGCACGGGTCCCAGGCGGTGGTGCATGCAGCGGCGACCAATCGGGCGACGAACGTATTTGCGGTGTCGCTTGAAGAAGTGGCGCTGCCCAAAGGTGGCGTCCTGAGCGGCAGGGATCTGGAACGCCGGAGCACCATCATTGCCTACGATTGGCAGAGCGGCGCGGAGGTCAAGCGCGTGAAGATGCCGGAGACGGCCGAGTGGATGGCGCTCGGACCGGGCAACGATCACGTGGCCGTCGCCGGCGAGGATGACAACACCATCGCGCTGATCGACCTGCGCAAAGGGGAAAGCGGGAGCACGGTCACGATGACGCAACGCCCGAAGGTGCTTGCGGTGTCGGATGATAATGCCTGGCTTGCCGCGGGCGGGGAAGATGGTGCCGTGGCCGTCTGGAAATTGCAGTTCAAGGGGGAGGCGAGTGCGGCGACAGGAGGGCTGCCATCGCTGAGCGGACGCATCCGCGCACGCGCAGGCATGACCGAGCCGGCTCTGCCTCCGGGGACGCCGGTGAAGCTTGCGATCCTCTCGTTCCAGGCGAAGGGTGTTGCACCCGAAGTGGCAGATGTGTGTGTGAGCACAATGTCGAACGCCCTTGCGAATGTGGAATATGTGACACTTGTGGAACGGCATCAGATCGAATCGATTCTCAAAGAGCAACAGTTTCAACTCAGCGGACTCACCGAAGACCAGGGGGTGAGCGTCGGAAAGATTCTGAAAGCCGACGTGGTCCTGCTCGGAAGCGTGGGCAAACTCGGGACGAGCATTGTCTTCTCGGCCCGGCTCATCAACGTGGAAACCGGAAAAGTGATGAAAGGGCGCGAAGTGATCTGCGAGGAATGCCGTGATCAGGATATGTATGATGCAATCAACATGCTGGTCTCAACCATTGCTCGATAGCCGGAGACTCCTCATGCGTCGTCGGACGTCACTGCGTTTCGGCCTGGCAATCGCGCTTGCGGCCTGTGCGCTCGCAACCGGGCATGCCCAGGATCGGCCGGCCTGGGCGCGGGACCTGCCAAATCTCCCGGCAAAAGCCGGATGGTATCAAGGACTCGGGATGGCAAAAACGGCGGGCAAGGGGGACTCCGCCTGGGACGACGCGGCGGGGCGGGCCCGGGCCCAGATCGCTTCTCAGATCCGCGTGCGTATCAACAACTCCGTTTCCCGCGCGGTGCAGGAAACGGCCTCCGGCACGGAAATGACGCTGACAGATGCCTATGCGTCCACGACCGAACAGATTACGTCGGCGACGCTCGAAGGTGTCGTTCTCGAACGCTGGTACGACGAAGATGCGGGGACGCTGTACGCCTATGGTGCCATCTCGCAGGCGGAGGTCGAGCAGCGGTTCCGGGAAAAGATGCAGGATGCGCTTGCCTCTGCCCGGGTGTATCACGCGGCGGCGAAGAAGGCCATGCAACAGGACGACCCGTTTACGGCCTGCGGACAATTGTTGGAGGCGATGAAAGTGGTTTCGCTGGCCGAAGCCTCGCTCGAACGGACAATTTCCGGGTCCATCGAAGGATCCGGACCGAGCATTCCGGTCTTCCCGGTACTGCAGAGTCAGATGTGCGGGTATCTCGGCAAGCTGCAGTTTGAGATCACCGGCGGGGACCGCCAGGAAGCGCAGAGGGGGAAAGCGCTCGCCGAACCGTTGCTCGGCCGCCTGACGTTCAGGTCCGATCACGGAATGGTGCCGGTGCAGGGTGCTCACTTGACGGCAGGATTCGTAGCGCCTGCCTCGGGGAAGGCGATTTCTGACTTCCGGACGACGCCGCAGGGCGAATTCTCCGTACCGGTCAACGAAATCACGTCGGGCGAAGCGGCGAGCCGGATTCGCATCTCGCTTGCCCTCCCCGGTCTCACGGCATTCGTTGCCCGCTTTCCGGACCTCGCACGTTGTGCCGCCTCGGCCTTTCAGGATTACACGTTCTCCTTGAAGAGCCGGACGACGGCAACGGTGGCGATCAGGATTGTGGAAACGAACCTCGGCGTGCCGCGTGCGAAGTCTTCGGTCCAGGAAGAAATCCAGCGGTTGCTTGTCGGAAGCAGGTATACCGTCATGGAGGATTCAAAGGTCCTGCGTCTGGTCAGCGAGGGGCAGTTGACCGCGGCGATCACATCCGGCGACTATCATGCCGTCGCCGGCCCCCTGGGGAAGATCGCTGATATTGCCATCATCGGAACGGTGACCGCATCGGAACGCAACAGTCCCATGCCGCAGATCTACTTCAGCGCTGGCCGCGCTGTGGTGCGTGTGCTCGACTGCAAAACCGGAGTCATTCTCGGCAGCGTCCTCCTTGAAAATGAAAAAGAGGGGGGGGCAAGCTACGAAAACGCCGGGAGCAAGTTGTTGGAAGCTATGGCAAAAAAAGTGGGAGAACGTGTCAAAACGGAACTCGACAAGGCGCTCGAATAGTCCTTCAATCCTGAAGTTCACAGTCATCTCATGGAGGCATGTATGCGTACA
>PMCM01000205.1 GCA_003154155.1 Ignavibacteriota bacterium
TGGGGGCGATCGTCGCGGCGTATTACATGTTCGGACTTCACCATGCCGAACGGCTCGTCCAGACCCTGATGGAATATGTGAGTTTCATCGCCCTTATCGGATCGCTCTTTGTGGTTGCGGGCGGGATCCACATTCAGGTCAAGGGGAAATCGCGCCCGGCCGCAAACGTGTTCCTGCTGGCGATCGGCGCCGTCCTGGCGAACCTCGTGGGCACCACGGGCGCTTCGATGATCCTGATCCGGCCCTATCTCCGGGTGAACAAGTACCGCATCCGCCCGTTCCATGTGGTGTTCTTTATCTTCATTGTCAGCAACATGGGCGGCGCGTTGACACCGATCGGCGATCCGCCGCTGTTCCTCGGGTATCTGAAAGGGGTGCCGTTCTTCTGGGTCCTGCAGCACTCGTGGCCGGCCTGGATTGTCGCCGTCGGACTTGTGCTTGGTGTTTTCTACGTCCTCGACGTGCTGAGCTACCGGGCGTTGCCGGCCGCCCAGCACCGGAGTGCCGAAAGTTCGCAGGAAGAAGGATCGGCCTCAGGCGTGCACAACATCTTTTTTCTCGCAATGATCCTCGTGGCGGTGTTCATCACCGATCCGCCGTTCATCCGCGAGCTGCTCATGGTTCTTGCGGCGGCAGGTTCGTATGCGACGACGAAACATGAGATCCACAAGAACAACGAATTCAATTTCATCCCCATTAAAGAGGTGGCCATCCTCTTTGCCGGCATCTTTGCCACGATGATTCCCGCACTGGACTGGCTTGAGATGAACGCCGCGACGCTGGGCATTGTGACGCCGGGGCAATTTTATTTTGCGTCGGGATCGCTCTCCGCGTTTCTTGACAATGCGCCGACCTATCTGAACTTTCTCAGCGCGGAGCTGGGACTGCTCGTGCACCCCGGCCTCGTGACGGGCGTCCAGCAGGCGGTAGCGACGCATGGCGGCAGCCTGGCGTCGCTGGCCGGCGACTCTGCGGCGCACGTCCGTGCGACGTACGAGTTTCTGCTGGGGGCTCACGGTGATCTGGTTGCAGCGGGCAGGGTGCCCGACGATGACATCATGGTCGGCTCGCTGCTGGCGAACCATCCGCTGCATATCACGGCGATCTCGCTNNGTCAAATGCCCGAGCTTCTTCGGGTACATCGCGGTCTATACGGTGCCTGTCCTGATCCCCGTGTTTGTGATCACCTGGTGGCTCTTTCTCCGGTAGGCGTGTGCGCCGTCCGGAATGTGTGGCTTTCGTCGAATGCCGATTGAGAAACTTATGAATATTCCCGTGACGCCTGGAGACCTGCTTGCCATCGGCCCGATCAGCGTGATGTTCGCAGGCGCGCTGGTGGTGCTGCTCGCCGAGAGTATCTTCCGCAACGGAGAAGCCTGGAATCGTTGGCTGGCCCTGGCCGGTTTTCTCGCTGCGGGGACGGTCGCGTTCCTGAACACAGGCTGGAGCGGCGTCGCATTCGGCGGCACCGTGGCGACCGGCGGGTTTGCCAATTACTGCGCGATCGTGTATGCCTCCGCGGGCGCATTGAGCGTGCTCCTGTCGACGGACTATCTCCGCAAGACCGGCATTGCCTTCGGAGAGTATTACGCCCTCCTGATGATCGCGGTCCTGGGTATGATGCTGATGGGCGCAGCGCTCGACCTCGTCGTGTTCTTTCTGGGTCTGGAGACCATGTCCATTGCGTTCTACGTGCTTGCTGCCTTCGCCCGGAGCCAGGGGACAAGCAATGAATCCGGCCTGAAGTACTTCCTGCTCGGCGCATTTGCCACGGGCTTTCTGCTCTACGGCATCGCCCTGGTGTATGGAACCACAGGCACGACAAGCATCCCGCTCATCCGGGATAAGGCGCCTTCGCTGATCGGCACACCGGTGTTTACGATCGGCCTGGCATTGATCCTCATCGGCTTGTTGTTCAAGATCGCCGCCGTACCCTTTCATATGTGGGCGCCTGATGTGTATGAAGGCGCACCGACACCCGTGAGCGGGTTCATGGCGACGGGCGGCAAGGCGGCGGCATTCGCCGCGTTTCTGGTTTTGTTCAGGCCGGAGGTGCTCGGAGGCGAAAAAGGTTTGCGCGATGTCATCGCCGTTGTCGCTGCCGCCTCGATGATCTTCGGGAATGTGGTCGCGATCGCCCAATCGAGCATAAAGCGGATGCTCGCGTACTCCAGCATTGCCCACGCGGGGTACATCCTTGTGGGAGTCGTTGCCGCAAACGCCACCGGCGCCAACGGTGTCCTGTTCTATCTGATGGCCTACACCGTGATGAATATCGGCGCCTTCGGCGTTCTGGCCATGGTCGAAAACGGCGCCGGCGAAAACCTCCACTTCGAGGATTACGCCGGCTTGTCTGCGCAGGCGCCCGTCCTTTCGTTGATGATGGCGCTGTTCATGTTCTCGCTTGCGGGTGTACCCCCGTTTGCCGGCTTCTTCGGAAAATACTATGTGTTTGCCGGGGCGATACAGGCCGGGTACACCTGGCTGGCGATCGTCGGCGTACTGATGAGCGTCGTTTCGGCCTACTACTACCTCCGGCTTGTCGTCATGATGTACTTCACGGCCGCGTCCGCATCCCCCCGGCGGGTGGGCAAATCCTCTGCCGGTCTGCTGGCGCTGGGGATCGCCGTGGCCGCCCTTGTGTATCTGGGACTTTTCCCATCGACGATTATCGACGTCACGTCGAGATTTTTCTAAGCCTCTCACGTCAATGAAACTTCTCGCTACAGCGGAGGCGATGCGGGCGTTCGATCGCATGGCTATCGAACGGTTTCAGATTCCCGGCCTGGTGCTCATGGAAAACGCGGGGCGTTGCTGTGTCGAAGACCTCGTAGCGGCCACGGGCGACCCGGCAGGGAAACGTGCTGTCGTCGTGTGCGGAAAGGGCAATAACGGGGGGGATGGGTATGTCATCGCCCGGCATCTGTACAACCGGGGTGCCCGTGTGGATGTCCTGCTGCTTGCCTCGGCCCGCGATCTTGCGGGGGATGCCGCGGTCAATTTCCGCATTCTCACAAGCCTGCGGCGCGGCAGCCGCAAGCGGCTGAACATCGTCCGCGTCACCTCCCGAACCTCCCTTCGCGCCTTCGAACATGCCGAGATCATTGTCGATGCCATATTCGGCACCGGCTTTGCCGGCGAGCCGAAAGGGATCGCGGCGTTCATGATCAGCTGGATGAACAAACGGAGCGGCTTCATCGTGGCGGTTGACATCCCGTCAGGCATCGCCGCAGACACCGGCGTCGCCGCGGGTGCCGCGGTGCGGGCGCAACTGACGGTGACCATGGGGGTGGCCAAGCTCGGGCAGTATCTGGGTGCGGGGCGCGCGAGCAGCGGCGAGGTACGCGTTGCGGACATCAGCATTCCGCAAGAGGCGGTGGTCCCGCCGAAGGAACCGGCGTTCCTCGTCGAAAAGAGCGACGTCACGGCGCTGCTCCCCCGTCGGCCGTTCAACGCGAACAAGTACAGTGTCGGTAAAGTCCTGGTCATCGCCGGATCCCGGAGCTATCCCGGGGCGCCCGTGCTCACGGCTCTCGCCGCCCTGACAACCGGCGCAGGAGCGGTGGTGCTGTGCACTCCGGCTTCCATTCATCCGCTCCTGGTCCGCAAACTCACCGATGTGATCCTGATGAGCTGTCCGGAAACCGGTGCGGGCACACTCGCAATGGAAGGTTTGGGAGAGCTGGAACAGCGGATTGCCTGGGCTGATGCGGTTGTGCTCGGTCCCGGACTCGGGCGGCACGAGGAGACGGATAGTCTGATCCGGTACCTGGTGGAGACCATCGAGTGTCCCCTGGTGCTGGATGCGGACGGCCTGAATGCCGTCGCCGCGCATACCGTAATACTCCGCCGTCGCAGGGTGCCGGCAATCCTTACTCCGCACACGGGTGAATTGGTGCGACTGGTCGGCGGGGAGAGTGACGTTCACGATCGCTTCCGCGTGGAGTCCGCCCGTTCCGCCGCCCGTTCGCTGCGCAGCATTCTCCTCCTCAAGGGAGCGCCAACAGTGACCGCCCATGCCGGCGTCGCAGTTGTGAACAGTTCCGGAAATGCCGGCATGGCGACGATCGGGTCGGGTGACGTGCTGAGCGGGATCATTGGCGGGCTGGTCGGACAGGGAATCGAGAGTTTTGCCGCGGCATACGGGGGAGCGTATCTGCACGGCCTTGCCGGAGACAGCGCGGCACGGGAATTCGGCGAACGAAGCATTCTCGCGAGCGACATACTTCGACATATTCCTCATGCACTCATGGGATGCGCACAATGACTGCTGCTCCCGCCCGCCGAACATAGCAGAATCTGACATTGCTTTTCCGGCCCGTTTTTCATAGAATATAAGGTTGAATTTCAATCTGGAACATACCGACGGCGGAGCGCGCGCCGGAATGATCGCCACGGCGCATGGCGAGATTCCGACGCCAATCTTCATGCCTGTCGGCACCCAGGGAACGGTGAAAGCCGTTGAACCACGCGAACTTGAAGAGATCGGGGCACGCATCATCCTGGGTAACACGTATCATCTGTACCTTCGGCCCGGGTGTTCCATCATGGAGCGGGCCGGCGGATTGCACCGTTTTGCCGCCTGGCCGCATCCCATTTTGACGGATAGCGGCGGGTACCAGGTGTTCAGCCTCTCGGATCTTCGGGGCATTGACGAGGATGGCGTGGTCTTCAGATCCCATCTGGACGGTTCGTCCCACCGGTTCACTCCCGAAAGTGTGGTTGATATCCAACGGTCGCTCGGCTCCGATATCATGATGGTGCTGGATGAGTGCGCGCCCTATCCATGCGATGAGGGATACGCCCGCACATCGCACCGGCTGACCCTTCGGTGGGCCGAACGATGCAACAACAGGCTGCACGCCACGAGTCCGCGGTATGCGCACCCGCAGGCGCTGTTCGGCATCGTGCAGGGAAGCGTGTTTGAAGATCTTCGCCGGGAATCGGCTGCCGGGTTGGTGGCGATGGACTTTGACGGGTATGGCATCGGCGGCCTTTCGGTCGGAGAGCCTCCGGAGGCGATGTACCGCATGACGGAGATCTGCACGGGCATTCTGCCTGTGTCCAAACCGCGCTACCTCATGGGCGTAGGAACTCCGGAGAATATCCTGGAGAGCATTGCGCGCGGCGTGGATATGTTCGATTGCGTCATGCCCACGCGCAACGGGCGCAATGCGATGGTGTTTACCCGGCACGGGAGAATGAACCTGCGAAACGCCCGCTATGCCGACGATTTTTCGCCGATCGACGACGAATGCACCTGTTACGCATGCCGCACATTTACCCGGGCCTACCTGCGGCATCTGACAAAAGCCCGTGAGATACTCCCGTTGCAGATGGCGTCGATCCACAATCTTGCGTTTTATCTCTGGCTTGCCCGTTCGGCGCGCGAAGCGATCCTGGCAGGGCGCTTCACCTCCTGGAAGAGCGGGATCCTCGCCGGACTTGCTGAAGACTTTGATGACATAGGTACAACCGACAACTGATCACTTGGACCGGAGGCATTTGTGAACACACTCTTTCTGCTCGCCATGGCACAACCGCAAGGGGGCAGCCCCGAAGGAAGTCTCATCAGCACGCTGATCATGTTTACGCTGATCATCGCCATCTTCTATTTCATGATTCTCCGCCCGCAGCAGAAGCGCCAGAAGGACCTCGA
>PMCM01000264.1 GCA_003154155.1 Ignavibacteriota bacterium
TTCTCCGCCGTCGGGATAACACCCTGCAGGAAGTCCACGTCGAGGTTGAGATGTTTGTGGTCCACGCGTTCGACGAGCTCGCGCTCCACGATTTCCGCGAGCTCCTTCAGATCAATCACCATGCCAGTGTCCGCGGGGGGGGTGCCCGCCACGGTCACCTCGACGTCGTAGTTGTGCCCGTGACTGTTCGGATTGTTGCATTTGCCGAACACACGGGCGTTCTTCTCGTCACTCCAAGCGGGATTGAACAGCCTGTGCGATGCGCAAAAATGGGCCTTGCGGGTGACGTACACCATGCTAATCCTCCTCCAGCGCTTTCTGCACCTCTTCGAGATGCCCGTCGACTTTGACTTTGGGAAAAATGTGCGTCAGAACCCCCTTCGCGTTGATCACGAATGTGGTCCGCTCAATTCCCATGTACTTCTTGCCGTACATGCTCTTCTCTTTCCATACGCCGTACTTCTTGATCATTTCTTTCTTTTCGTCGCTCAGCAGCGGAAACGCCAGATTGAACTTCCCGGCGAACTTCTGGTGCGCAGCGGGGCTGTCGGCGCTCACACCGACGACCACAGCGCCCAGTTTCTCCAGCTGCTTCAGATTGTCATTGAACGCACACGCCTCTTTGGTACATCCCGAAGTATCGTCCTTCGGATAAAAGTAAAGCACCGTCTTCATGCCTTTGAGGTCCTTCAGGCTCATGACCTTCCCTTCTCCCGTCGGGAGGGAAAAATCAGGGGCCTTGTCTCCGACTTTCAATGATGCCATGGCGATCCTTTGTGTTCGTTCGAAAGATGTAAGCTCCGCGGAACAGACGGGAGGGCACGGGAAGTTCACCGGCCGCCATCTCCGGAGATGCGCCGATGCCGGGGGACCGCTGTGCCGGTCCCCCGCTCCGACGCAAAGTGTGGCGTACGCCGCCCGGCAGGGTGCGTTTCCCCCTATGCGGGGAACTACGGGCACTGCGCTATTGCGCTCATCCGTCACTAAAACGCAGCCAACGCCTTGTTGACGTCGTCGTACGGCGGCTCCACCCCCGGATTCTCGGAGATCCAAACGTACTTGACGGTGCCCTGTGCGTCCAGCACGAATACGGAGCGCTTCGAGGCCAGATAGCCCTTCAATCCCGCGAAGCCATCGTACAGTCCGCAATATGCCTTGCTGACCTCGTGCGTGTAGTCGCTCAGGATCGGGAAGGTGAGCTTGTTCGCATCGGCAAAGCCTTTGTTGGCGAATGGTGAGTCGACGCTGATCGCAATGACTTGCGCCTTGAGCGACGACAGCGAGCCGAGTGCGTCACGGAAGGCGCACATCTCTTTCGTGCAGACGCCCGTGAAGGCGCCGGGAAAGAATGCGATGACTGTCTTCTTGCCGAGAAACTCCTTCAATGATCGCGGTTTCCGATCGGTATCGGTGAGCGTGAAATCCGGTGCTTTGCTGCCAACTGTGAGTGCCATAGGTTGTGCCGTCGTGGAAGTTGTTGGTGAAAGTAATGTAGCAATAGTTACGCATACGAGAATCGGGAGTGCGCGCATTGAGGGCCGCCTTTGAGACATGGTCAGAGCTCCAGCCGGAGGTGCAGGCTGAGTTGGTGGTTTTCTGACCGTTTTTCGGTCACCGCCTCCTCCAGTGAGTCAAAATGATAGCCTGCTTCAAGCCAGCACTGGTTGATGATCTCCCACAGAACCGAGATCTCCATGGACCTGCTTCTGAATTTCGTGCCGGCCAGGAACTCTTTGGTCTGCGAATCAACTCCGTCGCGATGCGGAAAGAACACGTTCCCGCCGACATTGACGAGGACCTGTCCGGTCGAATCCACCGGATTCGCCCCGTGCCGCTCAAATATAACGCGGAACGCAAAGCTGAGGTTCCGTAACGGTAGGTAATCGAAGTGCACTGCCATGGCATCGCCGTTGGGCCCGACATTTGCTCCCAGGAGCGCATTGAGCGAGGTGTAACTATCATCCCGCGACCGCCCGTGGCTGTATACGTACGGCTCCACCCGGGTGTATTCGACAGTCACGTTCGTATTGGGAATGTCGAAGGGGTCGGCGTAAAACATCCCCAGCTGCCACGCATACCGGTCGGACCACTTGGTGCCGAACATGTCCGGCACATCGATGTCATCGTACATGATCGTGCCGCTGAACTCGATGTTGGGCAGGAAATGCGTCTGCACGTCGAGCGCCCAGAACACATTATCCCGATCGCCGCGCGACCGCTGGACCGATTCGAACAGCGACAACGGCGTGAGATACCCGAGGTCGACGGAGCGATTGCTGTAGATCACCACCTCCTGCGCGCCGACATCCAGGACTCCCGGGAAGGACACCTCCAGACGGTGGGCGGCAAGATATTTGTCTGCTATCACAGGTTCGTATCTGTCGGCCGATGAATCCGCCGGCAGACCGAATCTGAGCGTGGATGCAGTCCCCAGCAGCCACGCATGGAGGAATGTGTAGCGCAGCGCTTTGTATGCGACATCGGCCCGGATGAAATCGAACACCCGCGGGTTGTCGGACAAAATCATCTTCTGGTCATAGCCGGCTCCCCACAACATCCGTTCCCGGCCGATCTGAGCGCTGACGATGCCACCATCGTAACGCACGGATCCCTCTTCAAAATCAAAGTTCTGGAAGTTCCCCTCGGTCAACGCATGGCTCTGGCTGAGCTGAGGATCGCGAAGGAGCAGATCGCGGCTTCCCCAGAACTGGGCGTTGGTCGCCGTCAGCGAATAGCCGAGATGTTGCAGCAGCGTCCCCCGGGCCCGGAAGCCAAGCTGGAGGAATTCCGCATGGTCGTCGCCAAGCGCGTCGCCGGATATGTGCCTCCCGTCTGCATCCACGAGCAGATTGACAAACAGGTTCGCCGCGGTGTCCGCGTGCAGATAGAGGAACCGTTGCGTGTTCTCGAGAAAGCCGGTGTCCACCGAATCCGCCAGGTCTCCCCCGTATCCCGCGGTTGTGGAAAAACCGTCCACCGTCCCTTTGATGTCAAACTGGAATTCCGCAAGAAGCTCGCGCAGCCTCCCCCTCTCCGCGGGCGGAAGATGTGAGGCCTTGAGCAACGTCGCCTGGAGAAACCCGGCCACTTCTTTGCGCGAAAGCGGAAGGACGGCATCGTGATAGCGCTCGATGATCCCCTTCACCTCCATCCGCTTGAGGAATGCATAGACGGGATGATGGACCGGCACAGTCTCAGCCTGAGGAAATGCCGGCTTCACCGCAACAAGAATGAACAGCACGAGGGGAAAAAACCTGCGCACTTGCTTCATATGCACCGAGATTCTTTTTGCTTATGGCGAGTTTTGAGGGATCCGCCGCCTGGACACTGTCTGTTTGCGCGCGGAACGTCGAGCCGAGGAATGCGACAACGAGTACTGCGGCGGCGAGACGCGACATCCGGCCTCATTGCAGGCTAAGAATATATTGATTTTACGTGAATTGGAGCAAAAGAGCAATCCCGCACGGTCACATTTGAGCTGGAAATTCTTTATGTTGAACCATTTCCCAAACGATGGAACCATGCGAACCAGAACATGCACGATAGGTCTCGCCCTCATCCTGACCCTCTGGGGCACCGGCCGCGCACAGACCGATACAAGCAGGTGGGTGTTTTTCCCCTCCCGTACGCTCTTCGCCCCTCTGATGGCAAACCATGAGGAACCCCGCATGGGCATCCAGCAGGAAATCGGCACCTCGAACATGAAAGTCGCCATCGGCAACAGCGTCGATGCGTTCGAATACCATACCGGCATCGACACGATCAGATGCAGCCTCATGTTCTTTGTCTACGCACTCGCAAATGACTACCGCGGCTACCGGCTGAAGATCGATGCCGCGGACGGGTTTTTCGGGTTCGGTTTCAACTATCATACGCGATCGCCGTGGAGCTTTCGTTTCCGGGCGCTCCACTTGAGCGCACATCTTGTCGACGGACACTACAACGACGCGATAGAACAGTGGCGGGATAACAAAATCCCCTTCCCGTTTTCACGGAACTACGGCGAGATTGTCGCCGCATATGCAACGGGCATCTCCAGGTGCCCCCTGCGCCTTTATGCCGGCACAAGCTATGCTCCGATCGTGAAGCCGAAGGACATTCGCGGATGGGCGGGTATCGCGGGATGGGAACTCCAGACGCCCGGATCAATCCACGCGTATCTCGCGCACCATTTCCTGCTTCTGGGCGCCCCGACATATATCGGCACCAACACGGTGGAATCCGGCGTCAAATTCGGCGGCGATTCCGGGCGCGGCATTCGTCTTTTCCTGATGTATCAAAACGGATGGGATAATTTCGGCGAATACTACAACGAGAGGAATGAGTTCTTCGGTGCGGGATTTGCTGTGGAGTTCTGGGAGTAAAACCGTTTCCACCAGATGATTGTGCACCCCCCCCTTCGACGGCTACCCCTGCAACCCCATCGCTGTGCGGAAGTATGCTATGGTATTCCTGAGCCCATCCTTGCGGTCGACCCGCGCTTCCCAATCCAGGAGTTTCTTCGCGCGCGTCGTTTCGGGCTGACGCACTTTCGGGTCGTCCTCCGGCAACTCCTTGAACACCAGTTTGCTGTTGCTCCCCGTCAGCTGAATCACCTCTTTCGCAAGATCCAGCATGCTGATTTCGGACTGGTTGCCAATGTTGACCGGATCACCGATGTCGGACAGGAGGAGACGGAAGATCCCTTCGATAAGATCATCCACGTAGCAGACACTCCGGGTTTGCTTCCCCGATCCAAAGACGGTCACGTCTTCCCCGCGCAGAGCCTGGGAAATAAACGCCGGGATTGCCCGGCCGTCGTTGATGCGCATGCGGGGTCCGTACGTATTGAATATCCGGACAATGCGTGTCTGGACCGCATGATACCGTTGATACGCCATGGTCATGGCTTCCGCAAATCTCTTGGCCTCGTCGTACACGCCGCGAAGACCCACCGGATTCACGTTTCCCCAGTACGTCTCCGGCTGCGGATGAATGAGCGGATCGCCGTAAATCTCGGATGTGGACGCAAGTAGAAAACGTGCATTCTTGTTCTTTGCCAGGCCGAGGGCCTTGTGCGTTCCGAGTGAACCCACTTTGAGCGTCTGGATCGGGAGTTTCAGATAGTCGATCGGACTGGCCGGGGAGGCGAAATGCAGGATGTAGTCCACGGGGCCGTCCACAAAAATATACTCGGTGACATCGTGCTTGACGAAACGGAAATGATCGTTGCCGACAAGATGGGCAATATTCCGCATATCGCCTGTAATGAGGTTGTCGATAGCGGTTACGTGGGCGCCTTCGCCAATGAGGCGGTCACAGAGATGCGACCCGAGAAACCCGGCTCCTCCGGTGACCACCGCGTACTTGTCAAACAACTTTCCCATGATGTACTCCGCCTTTCACGCCCGATGTTCGTCGATCCATCCCTGCTTCGCGATTGCCCGCTCCTGTATTGGCCGCACCGCTCCCCCCCAAGGGGGGCATCAGCGCCCTCTGCCGATGCCGTAATACGTAAATCCTTTTTCCTTCATCACCTTCGGGTCGTAGATGTTGCGGCCATCGAATACGACCGGTTCTTTCAACAGCGATTTGATGCGATCAAAATCCGGACGGCGGAACTCGTTCCATTCCGTCACGACGAGGAGGGCGTCGGCCCCCTTTAATGCATCGTAATTGTTTTCCACGAACTTCACGACCTTGCCGAGCCGTCGCTTTGCCTCATCCATGGCTGCCGGATCGAAGGCGCGGATGTGGACCCCTTCGCGCTGAAGAGCGTCGATAATGGTGAGCGCCGGGGCTTCCCGCATGTCGTCGGTGTTGGGCTTGAATGC
>PMCM01000310.1 GCA_003154155.1 Ignavibacteriota bacterium
CATAAATTCACGGGTGAAATCAAGCTGCCCCGGTCCTCGTCAACGGCAAAAGATACGCTTCCGGATCAGACCATTCACTTCTGGTGGCCGATCTCATTCGCCTTCGGGCCTTCCAAAGCCGGCGAGCGCAACGTTACCGGCGGCTTTTCCTATGAGGGCGAGGATGACCTCGACAGTTGGTTCAAGAGAAAGTCGGATCTTGTGCCGGCACGTTCGCGGGATTCATTGTATGTGGCGTATGTCTGGGACGCCTGGAATGCCGCAGCGGCGCCCTATACCAACGGATCGCGCGATGATACCGGCGACCCCGACCGCACAACAGGCTTCCTCTCGTCACCGCAGATTCCGGGGTTCGCACTGCTCTATGCAGATAAGTCCTACAACAACAAAGCAGATGACCCCGCACAGCCATATGCGCTTCCCCATGCATCGATCGTCGCCGATCTGTGGGGGAGACGGGACGTGGGGTTGAAACAAACATACCGCGGCGATGACAGCCGGGGGCGTTTCCCGCTCGATCCTGTGACGTCTCTGCTCTCCTCGGGACCACAGAAGGGGACGATGCGCTTCGTCACCGTCGGTCCGTACGACCTCACCAAGAACACTGCCCAGCACCGGAACGATTCTCTCACGTTCGTCTATGCCGTCGGCGTTGGCGGTCTGGACTGGAAAAAGGCTGATTCGCTCGGCAGACTCTGGATGGCCGGGCAATTGAGCGACTCCGCGAAGAAAGCGTGGATCCTGACCGGAAGAGATTCCCTCTGGAGTGCAATCGATCATGCCAACTGGGCGTGGGATCGCATGAGCAAGGGCCAGACGGTTCCGGCCGCCCCCCCTCCGCCCGATATCGAAGTCACCTCCGGTCCGGACATCATCACCGTCAGCTGGGCTTATCCGTCAGTGTCATATTTTCTCGATCCCGTCACGGGTGTCGACGACTGGCACGCCTGGCGCGTGTACCGAAAACGGGGCGCCTACTACGTCAACGACCCACTCGATCAGAAAAGCGGAGCGCGCTGGGAACTGGTGTTCGAAACTACCGATAGAACCCGGACCTCCTACGTCGACCAGAGCGTGCAACGCGGCGTCGATTACTACTATGCGGTCACCGCCGTGGACAACGGAACCCAGAATGCCACGGGCGTGGATGCGGGTGTTCAGCTGGAAAGTTCGCGTTTTGTCACCCAGTCACAACTGCCCGCCGTGGCATTCAAACCCGGACTGAACACGTCGGCTGCCGTCCGCGTCGTGCCAAATCCCGCCACCGTTGCGGCAGGGAAAGCCCTGGTGGGCGGGACGCCGGACAAGATCTCGTTCTACAATCTCCCCGTCAGATGCACGTTGCGGATATTCACCGAAACGGGTGACCTCGTAAAGGTGATACAACACTACGGTACCGCCGATCACGAATGGAATCAGCGTACCGAAGACAATCAGTACGTGAGCAGCGGCATTTACATCCTTGCGGTGACGGATTGCCGGGATCTTTCCGAGCGTCCTCTCGACAACCAGTTCGTGAAGTTTGTGATCGTCCGATAATCTTGAGACTCGAACCGGAGGTTCTGATGTTTACCAGAACAAAGTTATTCCTGTTGGCCCTGCTCGTGTGCGGGGTGTGCCATGGCGTTCTCCAGGCACAATTCGTAAAAAAGGCTCAGGTGGGATTTCGTTTTCTGGAAAACCCGGTATCGGCCGAGGTCATCGGGAGGGGGAGCGTCGGCGTGGTCAACACCACGACGGTGAACAGCATTTTCTGGAACCCTGCGCTCCTGGGCTGGATGTCGCGTGACGTCGAGGTCGCGATGAATCACACGCAGGGCATCGCCGACATCAACTACAACGCTGTCGCCGCCGGCCTGCGACTGGGAGATCTGGGGGTTGTGGGCATCAGCGCCCTGGCCATGGACTATGGGACGTTTTATGGAACGGTGCGCTCGGCCAACAGCCAGGGTTATGAAGAGACCGGGACGTTCACTCCTTCGGCCCTCATGGTCGGGATTGCCTTCTCTCAAAAGGTGTCAACGCATTTCTCTTTTGGTGTGCATGGGAAATATGCTCATCAGGATCTCGGCGATGCCACCGTGTCGACCGCCGGCTCTTCACTGTCCGACCCGGCGCTGACCCTGGAAAAACGCAATTATACGAAAGATGTTGCCGCACTGGATGTCGGCGCATACTATGAGTTCCTCTATAACGGCATCACCTTTGGCGCCGTGCTTCAGAATATTTCCCCGGAGCTCACTTATGAAAACGAAGCGTTCCCGCTCCCATTTGCCGTCAGCTTCGGCGTCACGGTGAAACCGCTCAGTTTCTTTATGGAGGAGGATTCAACAAATTCGCTGATTCTCTGCTTTGAATCGCGTCATCCCCGTGATTTTGGCGAAAAGGTCAAGTTTGGCGCGGAATACCGGTTCCTGAATATGTTCGCCGCCAGGGCGGGCTATACCCTCAACTACGATGAACGATCGTGGAGCGCGGGGGTCGGCCTGTATCGTGAAATTTCCGGATTCCCCTTGCGCCTGGACTATGCCTATGAGCCGTTCGGGATCCTTGGCTCACGACATCACCTCTCGCTAACGATCTGCTACTGACCCCGGGACCGGAGCAACTTATGGCATTGCGCATCTACGATTACAGCGATTCCGCCAGACAGGAGATTCTCGCGCTTTGGGCACGGGCACTGCCGATCGATGTCCCGAACGAAAACATCTTCGAGTCACGCGTCCTCCTGGATGAGAATTTCGATCCCGCGACGTTCCTCCTGGTCCGGAACGGGAATGCGCTCGTCGGATTTGTGGTCGGGTATGTTGCCGGCCGGATGCCGATGGGGGATGCTGATCCGGACGGGACGGCATCGTGGATCACCGTGCTCGCGATCGATCCTGACGTGAATATCCCCGCCGTCACTGCGGCTCTTCTGGATGAATTGGAAGAACGGTTTCGCAAACGGGGAAAGACGACCTGTTCAATCGCGAATTATCCGCCCGCGTATTTTACGCCCGGCATCGACAAGCTTCTCTCCGCTCCCCTTGTGCAGCAACTCCAGGCGCGGGGGTATGTGCCCTTTCACGAGGCCCTGAGCATGGATGCGCCGATCGTCCTCTTCCACGCGGGAGATGCTGTGAGGATCAAGGAAATGGAACTCGTTCGTGACGGTATTGAAGTGCGGGCCTACCGGCGGAGCGATCTCGTGAATTTCCTGAAGTTCCTTGACCGATCAATGCCTACGGATTGGGTGCGTGTCGAACGCCGCAATCTGCGCAAAATGACGGAAGGTGCATTCCATCCGGAACAGATCACCGTGGTGTCAAAAGGTGACGACATCATCGGCTATTGCCAGTTCGAGGGCTCGCACTTCGGGCCGTTTGGCGTTGCCGAGGCGTATCAGGGGCGGGGAATCGGCACAGTGCTTCTGGCGCGCACGCTCGAGAGGATGCGCAATGCAGGCTACCATGACGCATGGGTGATGTGGACCGATGACGTTGCTGCCAAGGTCTACGGCAAATTCGGATTCTTGCAGACCCGCCGGTTTACACTGTTGAAAAAGAAACTCGCGTAGTATGCGGGTAACGCCGTTCAAGTCACGTCTATGAAATCAGAGATCACGTACCGCGCATTCAGCGCGGAAGACGAACACCGCGTCGTCGCACTCTGGAATTCCTGCCTCCCGCGCGATGAGATTTCCCTGGCGTCGTTCCGGCGAAAGGTCGTGCTGGATCCGAATTTCGATCCCGACGGATGCCCGGTCGCTCTCGCGGATGGTTCCATCGTAGGATTCCTGCTCGCCATCCGCCGGCGCTACCCGTATTTTGACGTCGGACTCGAGGCCGGCAAAGGATGGATTACGGTTTTTTTCGTGCAGGAAGGCTTTCAACGGCAAGGTATCGGCACTGCACTGCTGAAACGCGGAGAGTCATTCCTCAGATCGCACGGCGTCACAGAGATTTCTGTTTCGGACTATACCCCGAACTATATCGTCCCCGGGGTCGATCTCGACGGCGGTGCCGCCGGCCACATGTTCCTGCAATCACTCGACTACCGGGGTGAACTCAAGGTCTACGGCATGGGCCGGCCGTTGATCGATGTGACGATCCCCCCGGCGATTCAGGAGATTCGACAGCGGCTGGAGGCCGCCGGATTTTCCATTTCGCTCTACGCCCCTTCCCATGCGGTCCTGCTGCTGGAATTCCTCCGCGAACACTATCCCGGCGACCTTTTCCGGGTCGCCCTTGATCGGCTGACCGAGAACCCTGAGTGCGACGAAATCCTCGTGGCGCTCAAGGACGGCGAAATCGTCGGGTTCAGTCATTTCCTTGATGAGCGATTCGGGCCATTCGGCATTCACCCGGCATTCGGCGGCAGAGGCCTCGGCCCCTTGCTATACTATGCGACAGTGGAACAAATGCGGAAGAAAGGCAAACACAATCTCTGGCTGGCCTGGACAACCGGCCACGCAAAAGACTTTTACCACCGGCTGGGCCTCCAAGTATCCCGCAGACACCTGATCATGCGAAAGACCATATGAGACACTTCTCATCCGTTGTGCTGTTGTCATTGGTTCTCGTGCACCGCATGCCGGCGCAACCCGTGTCGGTGGAAGTCGATGCCGGCCGGTTCGTCCGCACAGTGAACCCGCTCCTGTTCGGCCTGAACACCGCCAGATGGGATGAGTCGCTTTTCCCTGCGGCGTCCGATCGCATGCTCCTGTCGTGCGACCGGGATGCCATTGCAAAGGTACGAGCCTCCGGCGTGACACTCCTGAAATACCCGGGGGGAAACGACGCCGATGCATATATCTGGAATGCTCCCGGGAACAACGCGACGGAGATGGATACCGACGAATACCTGGCATTCTGCAGAGAAGTCGGTGCCGAGCCCTTTATTACCGTCAATTTTAACCAGCCTCCGGAACTGGCTGCCGCATGGGTCAGATACTGCAACGGGCGTCACGGCACTCCGGTACGATACTGGGAAGTGGGGGACGAACAATGGGGATGGTGGGCAAAAGGGCATTCCACGCCTGAGGCATACGCGGCGAAGTATATAACCTTCGTCAAGGCCATGAAGGCGGTTGATCCCGGCATCAAGGTGGCGACGAACGTGTTTCTGGGTCTCCATCCGGAACACTGGACTGAACGCGTGCTTGCCGCCGCGGGGGACTATATCGACATGCTCTCAGTGACATTCTATCCGCAGCAATGGGGAAAGGAAAACGACGATTCGCTTCTGGCCAGCGCCGCCGGGTACCGGGAGGCGTTTTCGCGACTCCGGCGCGACGTAGAACATGCCGTCGGCACGGAACGGGCCGGCCGGTTGCTTTTTGTGAATGTCGGTTACAACTCTGTCAACCACTCCCCCGGCCCGCAAACGCTTCAGATGGTCAATGCCTTGTGGGTGGCGGACATGCTGGGGAGCATGGCGGCAACGGGAACCGACATCGCCTGCTACTGGGCCCTCCATAACGCCTTTCCTCCCCGGGGGGGCGACTATGGATATCTTTCCTCTGAGGGAAAGAATACTCCGAGCTTTTCCTATTACGTGTTTCCGCTGTTCCGCCAGACCTTCTGCGATTCGCTCGTGGCATCCACCTCGAGCGATCCACTCGTCCATGCCTACGCAACGCGTTCCGGGAACAGGGCAGGCATCATCGTCCTGAACTGCTCCGCAACGGACGGCAAAAGGGTAGCACTTCATTGGCAGCGTTTCAATGCCGCCAGCCGTGCGCGCGCAGTTCTTCTCGATTCGACTCATCTCAACCAGCGCTGCCCGGATCCCGTCGTGGAGAGCGGACGGACGGAAGTGGACCTTCCACCGCGCGCGATTCTCGCGGTGCAGTACATTACCCGGGACTCGGTGATTCCTCCTCCGAACCTTGCGCGCGAGGCCCACGCATCAGCCTCTTCTTGTTCGACGATCGGCCCCGCGTTCGGACCGGCGAGCGCAATCGACGGCGAGCAATCAACCCGCTGGAATTCCGCCGCGTGGACGAAATCGGACGGCAAGGAGCAACAGTGGCTGATGCTCTCCTGGGACACCCCCCGGCGATGTACCACGGTGCGGATCATGTGGGGTGAGTCCTGGGCACGGCAATACAGGCTTGAAATTTCAGATGATGGCAGTGTCTGGCAACCGTTGCAGGAGATCATGGCGGGAAATGGCGGGTCCGAACAGTATACGTTCGCCCCGTTTACCGCCAGGCACCTTCGGATGTTCGGGATGCTCGGGACCGGAGGACGTTCGACCATCTCCGCATATTCCATCCGCGAATTCGAAGTCTATGACGGAGTGCCCCGATGAACTTTCAACCCCTCGACTGGTGCATTCTTGTTGCATATCTCTCAGGTTCCATGTTCATCGGAATCAGGGCACGAAAGTATGTCGAAAATATGGAGGGATACTTTGTTGCCGGCCGGCGCGTAAAGGTCGCTCTGGGATCGGCAACGCTGATCGCTACAGAGATCGGCATCGTCACCTTCATGTATTTTGGCCAGCTGGGCTTCGTGTCGGGATTCTCCTGTTTCCTGCTCGGCATCATCGGCCTGATAGGGTACATGGTGATCGGCAAAACCGGGTTCATCGTTTCAGGACTCCGGGCGCTGAAGATCGTGACCATTCCGGAATTCTATGAACTGAAATACGGCAGAGGGGTGCGGTTGCTCGGGGGCATCCTGCTATTCCTGGGGGGCGTCCTCAATATGGGGATCTTTCTGAAAATGGACGGTGTCTTCCTGACTCAGACAATGGGTTTGGGGCAGGGCATGCTGCTCACGGTGATGACGCTCATGCTTATCGTTGTTGTCTCCTACACGGTTCTGGGGGGGATGTTTTCCGTCGTGATCACCGACTACATCCAGTTTGTCGTGCTCTCGGTTGGGATGCTGATTGCCACGGCGTTCGTTATCTCCCACGTCGGGCTCACCGAAATGTCTGCTACTGTCATGAGGCAATTCGGTGAGAACGGGGTGAATCCGGTTACCAATCCCCGTTTCGGATGGTCGTTCATTCTGTGGATGCTGATCGGGAGCGTTGCCATTTCCGCGCTGAACCAGCCCGCTGCATCCAAGTCGTTTGCCTCGGAGTCTCCCGAGGTGGGACGCAAGGTGTTCCTCTATACTGGGATCACACTGGCAGGCCGCTATATGATTCCAATGTTCTGGGGCGTTGCCGCCCTGACCATGTTCGGTCCTGCCGCCGATTCGATGATGGCAATGCCCAGACTTCTTGGTGCTGTTGTTCCCACCGGAATGCTGGGTTTGATGATCGCCGGGATGCTCGCTGCGTCCATGTCCACCTACAGCGCATACATGCTCGCCTGGAGTTCGGTCGCTACACGCGATATTATTGCCCCGATTATGAAACGGGAGTTTTCCGAACGCGTGACGATTCTGCTTACCCGGATCATCACGGGCATGATCGGCATCTTCATCCTGGTGTTTGGCCTGTGGTATGAAATTCCCGCAACCGCGTTTCAGTATACGGCGATCACCGGGGCGATGTATGCGGCGGGGGCGTTCGGTTGCGTTGCGGCGGGTCTCTATTGGAAAAAGGCCAATGCTGTCGGCGCATACGCGTCACTGGGATTTGGTGCCCTGGCACCGGTCGGGTTCCTGGTCCTTGATTTCGTCAAATCCTCACTTCCACCCGGACTCCTTTTTCTTGTCGACGTGAATATTTCCGGCTTCCTGAGTTTCTTCCTTGCGGTTGGAGGGATGATCGTGGGTTCGCTTCTCACACAACGCTCACATCCGCCGGTGCGGCTATGAATCCGTGGACCATGTTCTGGCTCGTCGTGTTTGCCTGCGCTGCAGTGCTCTTCTTCGGCACCGCCCTGGTGATTACGGTGGTCGGATTCCGGGATCTCCGGGACCTCCTCTCGAATACCGCGAAGAGTGAACGGTCATCTTCACCGCCGCTGCCGCCTCCGTCTTCCCCTCTTCCTTGAGCCCCTTTCCTTGTTCCGGAAGCTCACCGGCCGATCTCGGGTGATTCCGCCCAACGATCTGCCCGGCGGATTGCCGGGTACGGCTTACGATGTTCGTCAGGCCGGGTCGTCTGCCGTGAGAAGGATTGCAGCAACCCTGTGCTTCTTGCTTTCAACCCCTCCCTGAGCTATTTTACACGACATGACCGGGACGATCTTCAATATCATGCGGTGTTCAATCAACGACGGACCGGGAATCCGCACGACGGTATTTTTCAAAGGATGCCCCCTCGCGTGTCCGTGGTGCCACAATCCGGAGTCCGTCGCCCGTGAGCGGGAGATCGTTCTGCGCGATGACCGGTGCATCCGGTGCGGCGATTGCATCGACTCATGCACGTCTCACGCCATCAGTGCGCGAGACGGGGTGATTGTGACGGATCGATCATTGTGTCTACGGTGCGGCGACTGCATACCTTCATGCTATGCCGGAGCGCGCGAAGCGGTCGGGCGCGAAGTATCGGTGGATGAGGTGATGCACGAGATCGTCCGAGACCGGGTGTTTTACGATCGTTCGTCCGGGGGCGCCACATTCTCGGGCGGTGAGCCGTTCCTCCAGCATGAATTCCTGATGGCGCTGCTGGAAGCGTGCAAACGGCTTGGGATCCACACGGCGGTCGATACGTCCGGTTGCACGTCTCCGTCGATTCTCGAGCGCGCTGCCCCGTTCGTTGACCTGTTTCTCTATGACATGAAAGTGATGGATGATCAGAAGCATACGGCGTTCACCGGCGTCTCAAATGTCCTTCTTCTGGAGAATCTCCGGCGTCTGACAGCGTGGGGGAAAGAAGTGATCGTCCGGATTCCCGTGATTCCCGGATTGAATGATGACCCGGAGAATATCCGGAGAAGCGGTGAGTGGCTTTCCTCGCTGCGGACAATCCGGGAGGTCCACGTGTTGCCGTACCACACGAGCGGGACGGAGAAATATGCGCGCCTGGGCAGGCGGTACGCGCTCGGGGCAACGCCGACGCCCGACCAGCTCCACCTCGCGACAATTCTCAATGAACTCCGGCACCATATTTCTCGGGTGACACTGGGAGGCTGAACAATGACTGAGCGCGTGCGAAAACTTCGCGAACAGAGTCTGCAGGCGGTGCCCACGTTGACCCCTGAACGGGCGCTTCTGGTGACGGACGCGTATGCGGAGGCCGGATGTGTTTCGGCTCCGGTACGGCGCGCACTGGCGTTCAAGCATATCATGGAACAGAGGTGCATCTGTCTGAACGAGGGGGAGCTGATCGTCGGCGAACGCGGGCCCGCACCCAAAGCGACCTTTACGTATCCCGAACTCTGCTGCCACAGCCTCGAGGATCTGGCAATCCTTGATACACGAGAGAAAGTCGCGTTCGCCGTGAGCGATGATATGCGGGCGGTCTATCGCGACCGGGTGATCCCGGCCTGGCGGGGAAGAACCATCAGGGAAAAGATCTTTGAGGAAATGACGCAGGAATGGAAAGACGCGTATGATGCCGGAGTCTTCACCGAGTTCATGGAACAGCGTGCCCCGGGGCATACGGTACTGGACGACAAGATCTACAGAAAAGGAATGTGCGATTTCAAGCGCGAGATCGGGGAACGCCTTGCTGCGCTGGATTTCCTGGCCGACCCGGATGCCTACGCGCGTCAGGAGGAACTCCGGGCCATGGCAATCTGCACCGACGCCATCGTTACGCTGGCCCACCGGCATGCGGACCTGGCTGCCGAGTGTGCCCGCACGGAGTCCGATCCTGCCCGAAAGGCCGAACTCGACACCATTGCGTCCGTCTGCCGCAACGTTCCCGCACATGCTCCTGCGAGTTTTCATGAGGCTTTGCAGGCGTACTGGTTTGTGCATCTTGGCGTCATTACCGAGCTCAATCCCTGGGATGCCTTCAATCCCGGCCGTCTCGACCAGCACCTGTATCCGTTCTATGTCCGAGGCATTGCCGAGGGAACACTCACGCGGGAAAGTGCCAGGGAGTTGCTCGAATGCTTCTGGGTGAAGTTCAACAACCAGCCGGCACCACCCAAGGTCGGTATCACCGCCGCAGAGAGCTCTACCTATACGGACTTTGCCAACATCAATTGCGGCGGGCTGAAAGCCGACGGCACCGACGCGGTGAACGAGGTCAGCTATCTGATGCTGGATGTGATTGACGAAATGTGTCTCGTGCAACCGAGTTCCAATATTCAGCTGAGCAAGAAGAACCCGGATGCGTTTCTCAGGCATGCCGGAAAAGTGATCCGAAAAGGGCGGGGACAACCGTCGATATTCAATGCCGAGACGGTGGTCGAGGAAATGCTGCGCCAGGGGAAATCCATCGAGGACGCGCGGAACGGAGGGACCAGCGGCTGCGTGGAAACAGGCGCGTTCGGCAAAGAGAGCTACATTTTGACTGGCTATTTCAACATGCCGAAGGTTCTGGAAATCACGCTCCACAACGGCGTGGATCCACGCACCGGGAAGCAATTGGGCCCTCTCACGGGAGCCCTCCCTGAGCTCACGTCATTCGATGATCTCCTCCATGCGTACAAACGGCAGCTGCATCATTTCATCGACATCAAGATGCGCGGCAACAATGTGATCGAGCGCATCTACGCTGACTACATGCCCGTCCCTTTTCTCTCCCTGCTTATGGACGATTGTATTGCGCGGGGGAAAGACTACAATGACGGCGGGGCGCGGTACAATACCAACTACATCCAGGGCGTCGGACTCGGGACCATGGCAGATAGCCTTGCGGCGATCAACTCCCTTGTCTTTGCAGACGGTGTGCTCACCCTTGCCGATCTCATAGGTGCGCTGGATGCCGATTTCACGGGATGTGAAAAGACCCGACTGCTCCTTCTGAACAGGGCACCCAAATACGGGAATGACGACGACAAGGCTGACATGCTGATGCGCGAAGTCTTTGATGCATTCTATGATGAAGTCAACGGCCGCCCGAATACGAAGGGGGGCGTCTATCGTATCAACCTGCTCCCGACAACGTGTCATGTGTACTTCGGGTCGATGACCGGCGCAACTCCCGACGGCCGGAAGGGGGGAACACCGCTTTCAGAGGGGATTTCCCCGGTCCAGGGCGCAGACCGCAAAGGGCCCACGGCCGTGTTGAGATCGGCCGGCAAAATGGATCACGTCAAAACCGGCGGTACTCTGCTCAACCAGAAGTTCACTCCCCAGCTCCTGGAGGGGGAGAAGGGGATCGACAACCTGGGCCACCTCGTGCGGTCGTATTTTACATTGGGCGGCCATCATATTCAGTTCAACGTGGTGACGGCGGAAACGCTTCGCAACGCACAACAACATCCGGAGCTGCACAGGGATCTCATTGTGCGGGTGGCGGGGTACAGCGACTATTTCGGCGATCTTGGTAAGACACTGCAGGACGAAATCATCGCGAGGACGGAGCATTCCGGCTATTGATGCACCCGCAGTGATCTGTCGACCGTACCAGCTGCGTCAACCGTCGCTCCATGCGGCTCCGGAGATGTCATGAAGATGTAGTGTCCAGCAACGATGCGGAAACCAGATGAAAGCTCTGCTACTCGAAAATATCCACTCCCTTGCCCGTACGGGATTTGAACGTGCGGGATACGAGGTCCGAACCGAAAAAGGCAGTATGGATGAGGAATCCCTGATCGCCGCGCTCGAGGGCGTGAATCTGCTCGGGATCCGGTCTCGCACCCTGCTTACACCCCGCGTGTTCGCCAGTGCCGCTCTCTCGGCGGTGGGTACCTATTGTATCGGAACAAATCAGGTGGATCTGCTCGCGGCGTCGCATCGCGGGGTCGCCGTGTTTAACGCCCCGTACAGCAACACCCGCAGCGTTGCCGAACTCGTGATCGCGGAGATCATTATCCTCATCCGCCGGTTGTATGACAAGATTGCCAGGGCCCATGATGGTGTGTGGGACAAGTCGGCGGATCGGGCCCGGGAGGTGCGGGGGAAGTGCCTGGGCATCGTTGGATTCGGTAACATCGGATCCCAGGTGTCGACTCTGGCGGAGGCTATGGGTATGGATGTGTTCTACTATGATGTTGCGGACAAGCTGACCATCGGGAACGCAACGCGTGTGGATACGCTTGCGGAGCTCCTGGAAAAGGTGGACGTGGTGACCATTCATGTGGACGGCAGCCCGGCGAATGCCAATCTGATTGACCAGCGGGAATTCGCGCAGATGAAGCCCGGCGTGTTGCTCCTTAATCTGAGCCGGGGGCATGTCGTCAACATCGAGGCGCTTGCGTCCAACCTGCGAAGCGGAAAAGTTGCGGGTGCGGCTGTTGATGTGTTCCCCGAAGAGCCGCAGGATGGAAGCCAACCGTTCGTGTCCCCGCTGCAGGGATTGCCCAACGTGCTCCTGACCCCCCATATCGGCGGCAGCACGGAAGAAGCCCAGGAGAATATCGCCACCTTCGTCACCCAGAAGCTCCTGGAATATGAAACCACGGGAAGCACCTTTACCAGCGTGAATTTCCCGCGGATCATTCTCCCGCCGCCGGACAGAACACCGGCGCGACGTCTGCTTCACGTCCACCAGAACGTGCCGGGCGTCCTCTCCCGGATCAACGGAATCTTTGCGCAGAACAACGTCAACGTTCTTTCGCAATTCCTGCGGACAAACGAAACCATCGGTTACGCCGTTGCCGACGTGGATGCAAAATACAAAGACTCGTTGTTTGACGATTTGCAGAACGTGCCGCACACCATCAGGGTGCGGATTTTGTAAGTGCGTTCGCCGCAGGCCGGATCCGGGCTTGCGCCAAGAATCTCCTTGACAATCCGTGTCGCATCCGATACATTCATCAGGACCATGCCGCTCCCCTCACACGCCGAATTCCTCCGCATTTCAGCACCCGGAAGGGTCTGTCTTTTCGGCGAACACCAGGANNGACTACTTCCGGAGTTCGGTCAATGTTGTTCACCGGCACGGATTCACACACGGACATGGCATCCATGCCGTGGTTCATGGCGCGATTCCCATCAATACGGGGACCTCAAGCTCGTCGGCGCTTATCGTTGCCTGGATAGCGCTGCTGATCCGGATGAGCAACCAGCCGGCGTCTCTGCCGCCGGAAGTCATCGCGCGACTTGCGCACGAGGCGGAAGTGCTCGAATTCCGGGAACCCGGCGGGATGATGGATCACTTTTCTACGTCGGTTGGTCAGACGATCACCATCGATTTCACACCCCGACTTGTGGTGACACCACTGGATGTCGCGCTGACGACCTTCGTCCTCGGCGATTCGGGTGAACCTAAGGACACGACGGCGATCCTCGCCAGGGTCAAGAATCAGGTGCTGGACGTTGATGCCGGATTGAAGAAACGCTTCCCGGCATTCTCCCTCTCCACAATAGAGGCCATGTCGCTGGAACGCTACACACGCGACCTGACTTCCGAACAGCGGACGCTGGTAGAGGGGACAATCCGCAACCGTGACATCACGCGTGCCGCACGGCATGTACTGGCACAGAAGCCCCTCGACCATCGGCATGTGGGTGCGCTTCTCACGGAGCATCAGACAGTGCTTCGCGATGTGCTGCGCATCTCCACGCCGAAAATTGACCGGATGCTGGACGCTGCAATGGCCGCCGGGGCGTATGGCGGCAAGATCAACGGATCGGGAGGCGGGGGATGCATGTTTGCCTATGCTCCCGTGGATCCTGCCAACGTTGCGGCAGCAATCGAACGCGCCGGCGGAAAAGCGTATGTCGTGACGCCTGACGACGGAGTCCGGGAAGACCGCAATACGTTGGCGGGGCATGTCGCATGAACGGCCGAAACCTTGTGATCCTGGCAGGCGGAATGTCGTCGCGGATGATGCAGTCGCTGGATGCCTCAGAGAACAGCGGTGTGCGACAGAATGTGGCCCGGATATCAAAGTCGTTGATCGGCCTGGGGAAGGAGAAACGCCCCTTTCTCGACTACCTGCTCTGGAATGCCGGGCGCGCCGGCTATGACGACGTTGTCCTGGTGATCCGTGAACATGACGATGGATTCCGGCGCCAGTATGGTCCGGCCGACCGGGATAATCCCTTCCATGGGCTCCGTATTTCGTATGCCGTTCAGCGTATTCCGTCGGGTCGCACCAAACCGCTTGGCACCGCCGATGCGCTTCTCCAGGCATTGCGGGTCCGTACTGACTGGTCAGAGGATGCATGTACCGTCTGCAACAGTGACAATCTGTACTCCGTCGGCGCTCTGGCCCGGATGCTGGGGGAAGGGAACCGGTGCGCCATGGTGGCGTATGATCGGGATGCGCTCGGCTTTCCGCCGGAGCGTGCACGACAGTTTGCGGTGATCGACACGAACGCGGCCGGCGAACTTATCGATATTATTGAAAAGCCGGATGCCGGTGAAGTTGCGCGTGTGACAGAGCCGGGAGGCCGGGTGGGAGTCAGCATGAATATCTTTCGGCTGTCCTGTGCGATGATCCTGCCATATCTGGAATCCGTGCCGTTCGATCCACTGCGCCAGGAAAAGGAACTCCCTGCCGCAGTCATGCTCATGGTTCGGCGTATCCCCGGATCCATGAAGGTGATCCCGGCGGCCGAACCCGTGCCCGACCTGACGAGTGCCGGCGACCTCGGTGCGGTGGAAGCGTATCTGCGCAACGAGTATAAGAATCTCATATGGCAGTAAGGCTATTGCAAGTGCGGCAGGTTGTCATCTTGTACCATCCCCGGAAAGGATTTCGTCCGTGCACCTTCAACTGATTGACTGGGTTATCGTCGCCGCTGCACTTGTTATCTGCTTCTTCCCTGCGCTGTTTTTTGTCAAGCGCGCCGGGAAAAGCACGTCCGAGTTCTTTGTCTCGGGGAGGTCGGTGCCCTGGTGGCTTGCAGGTCTCTCTATGGTTGCCACGACGTTCAGCAGTGATACCCCCAACCTCGTCACTGATATCGTCCGCCGAAACGGGGTCGCCGGTAACTGGGTGTGGTGGGCTTTCGTCCTGACCGGCGTGGCGACGGT
>PMCM01000084.1 GCA_003154155.1 Ignavibacteriota bacterium
AGCGTGACCAAGGACATCGAAGTCCATACCAATCTCTCGGCGGAACCCGTTGCGGTCAACGGTGACGACGGACAGATTCAGCAAGCCCTGCTCAACCTCTTTTTGAATGCGCGCGACGCCATGCCGGAAGGCGGGACACTCACCATTGAAACCACGCCGATGCCGGGGAATGCGCCGCCCGCCGGCGCGCCCGCACACCTCAGCGGCCCCTTTGTGGAGGTCCGCGTGATCGATTCGGGCCGGGGCATCCCACGGAGTATTCAAGACAGGATATTCGAGCCGTTTTTCACGACGAAGGACAACGGCACCGGGTTGGGTTTGTCGGTGGTGTACGGCGTTTTGCAGAATCACGGCGGCTACATCTCGCTCGACAGCCAGGAAGGCCGGGGCACCACGTTTTCGCTCTTCCTCCCCCGCCAGACGATGGTTGTCCCCGGCCTCGCCAGGAAGCGCCCGCAACGTCTTCCCCGCGGCAGTGAAAACATCCTGGTGATCGACGATGAACCGCCGGTCTGTGAAATCGCCCAGGATTTGTTGACCAGTCTCGGCTACACGGTCTTTGTCGCACATGACGGGCGTGAAGGCGTGGAGTTCTACCGGTCACGGCGTGCGACGGTTGATTTGATTCTCCTCGACATCAACATGCCGGTGATGTCGGGAACGGAAGCCTTCGAGCACCTGCGGAAGATCAATCCGCACGTCCGGATTATCATCGTCACCGGTTACGGGAAGAACGCGGTGGACACCCCGCGGCTTTCGAGCGAAGTCGGCGGTTTCGTCGAAAAGCCATTTCAGATTGAAACGCTGGCATTCAAGGTCCGGAAGGTGCTGGATCAACGCACGTTTCAGCAAGAAGCGGGTCAGGAATGAACCTCGAACAGGAGTTTTTTGCGGAGTTGCGTGCCGCTCGCGAGACGCGGGGGATGACCCTCGACCAGATTGCCCGTACAACGCTGATCGATGTGAAATATCTCCAGGCCATCGAGCAGGGAAATGTTACCGTCCTGCCCGCCACGTATGTGCGCGCATTCATCCGGGAATATGCCGCAACGATAGGCCTCGATCCGGCGGCAGTCATGCGAGAATTCGACCGGGCCGCACCTCAAGCGGCGCAGCCCCGGGAATTTGACGGGACGGAAGGTCCCCGGATCGACCCGGCAACGGACCAACATCGTCCCCCCTTGTGGAGCCGGCCGGTCGTCCGGGTCACCGCGGTCGCGGGAGGTGTGCTCTGTTTCATCGTGGTGATGCTGTACATCAACAGCTCATCGCGAGCCCCCGGAGTGAAAGAGATCCCCTTCAGCACCACAGTACGGGAGAACGAACAGCGGCTCGCCTTGCGCGATAGCACGAAAGTCACCGTGGGCGCCCCGCCGGCCGCACCGGGTGACAGTCTCATGCTTTCCGTTGCCAGCATCGATTCCGTCTGGATGCAGTTGAGCATCGACGGGACACCGGCCAACGACTATCTGTTCCCGCCGAAGGTGCACCGCCACTGGAAGGCGATGGAGAAGTTCACCATCACACTTGGCAACGGCGGCGGCATGCTGTTTCGCCTGAATAGTGTGGATATCGGAACTCTCGGCAAACCCGGGAGTGTCGTGCGCAACTATGAGCTCAGCCGGCGTTCGCTGACCCAGCAACAGGCCAGAGGGACCACCCCGTGAAGCCGCCGACCGAAGCCGCACGGAAAAGGGCGGAGCAGCTCCGGACGGAGCTCCGTGCGCACGATCACAGGTACTACGTGCTCGCAGATCCGACGATTAGCGATGAGGCGTATGACCGGCTCATGCGGGAACTCCAGGATCTGGAGGCGGCTTATCCATCGCTCGTCCAGCCCGACTCACCGACGCAGCGGGTGGGGGGAGAGCCCACGAAGGAATTCGCCGCGGTCATGCACGATCCGCCGATGCTCAGCCTTGCGAATTCCTATTCTGCTGATGAAATACGCGATTTTGATCGCCGGGTACGCGAGCTGCTGGGGTCGGCGGTGCCTGCATACATTGCAGAGCTGAAGATCGACGGCGTCGCCGTGACGTTGCGCTATCGCGATGGTGTGTTTGTCCAGGGAGCAACGCGCGGCGACGGCACACAGGGCGATGATATCACCCGGAATCTCCGGACGGTTCGTCAGCTGCCATTGCGCGTGCAGGCAGGGCGTGCTTCCTGGCGGACCCTCGAGGTCCGCGGGGAAGCATACATGGCCCGGGATGATTTCGAGGCGATGAACCGCGAACGGGAGAAGATGGGGGAAAAGGTCTTCATTAATCCGCGGAATGCGACTGCCGGCACGTTAAAGCTTCAGGATCCGCGTATTGTGGCACTGCGTCCGATCCGCCTCTTTACGTACGCGGTCTACGCGCCGGGGGCGCAGCTGACGGCACACCAACGCAATCTTGAGCTTCTTGCATCGCTCGGCTTTCCGGTGAACCCGCACTACCGGCGCTGTGCAACGATCGACGAGGTGGTGCGGTACTGGGAGGAACACGAACGCAGCCGCGACGCACTTCCCTACGAAATTGACGGCATTGTGGTCAAGGTGGATTCACTTGCGCAACAGGAGGAACTGGGCACCATCGCAAAGAGCCCCCGGTGGGCCATCGCCTTCAAGTTCGCCTCGCGCAAAGCCGAGACGGTGTTGAACGACATTATCCTCCAGGTGGGGCGTACCGGCACGGTGACGCCGGTCGCCGCCCTCGCCCCGGTATTCGTCGGGGGCACCACGGTGTCCCGAGCGACACTTCACAATGTCGATTACATCGGGCAGCTGGACCTGCGTGTGGGTGACACTGTGATCGTGGAAAAGGGGGGTGACGTTATTCCCAAAGTGTCCGGCGTCGTCATGGAGAAGCGCCCTCCCAGGACCCGCGCCTTCGTGATGCCCGTGCAGTGCCCCGTCTGCGGTTCGCGCGTCTACCGGGCCGAGGACGAGGCGAACTACTACTGTGAAAATGCCGAATGTCCCGCGCAGGTCCGCGGCCGCATCGAGCATTTTGCCCAGCGGGGGGGGATGGACATCGAAGGACTCGGCGAAGCCGCGGTGGAACAGCTCGTGTCGCTCGAGCTGGTGCACAATGTCGCGGATCTGTACCAGCTCCACACGCACCGCAAGACACTCGTCGCCCTGGAGCGATGGGGGGAAAAGAGCACTGCGAACCTGCTCGCAGCGATCGACAAGAGCAAGGAACAGCCGTATCACCGCGTGCTCTTCGCGCTCGGCATCAGGCACGTCGGCGCAGGCGTTGCGCGGACGGTCGCGGGGCAATTTCCCGCCATGGCGCTATTGCGGGAAGCAACCGAAGACGCGTTGCAGGCCATTCCGGCAATCGGTCCTGCGATTGCGCAAAGCATCGTGCATTTCTTTGCCGACAAGCACAACCGTGATATCGTGCGCCGGCTCGAGCGGGCGGGCGTGACCATGGGGGGAAGCCCCGTGCCGGCGGCGGGATCGCTTGCCGGGAAGACGTTTGTTCTCACCGGCACGCTGCCGACGTATACGCGCGATGCCGCGCGCGCATTGATTGAACGGCACGGCGGCATTGTGGCCCCCGGCGTAAGCAAGAATGTCCAGTTTGTTGTGGCAGGAGAAGACGCGGGCGCCAAGCTGGAACGGGCGCGGGCACTCCACATTCCCGTGCTTTCTGAAGCCGATCTCGTGAAGATGATAGGATCCTGACGTATGCTCGAATCACTCCGACGCTCCCTCGGCGTCCAGATGTCCCGCTGGAAGTTCCGACGGTATTCCAACGACGTGATTTCCTTCCCGGATGCGCTCGCGAAGACCAGCCATGCGCTGATTATCCTTCCGCTGACGCCCACGACAGAGTCGCCCGCGCCGGTGATCGAATTCCTCCGCAGCCGTTTTCCGGAAGGCCATATCACGCTGGTGTCGGATGAACACGATACCGGCTCGGCGGTGATGTTGCCCCACGGAGTGCATGTGCGGCTCAGTGCGCGGAACGTCGACTGGATGTTTCGCCCGTCGCCCGACATTCTCAGACAAGTCACGGCGCAGACCTATGATCTGGCCGTCGACCTGAACCTTGACTTCCTGCTCCCCTCGGCATATATTTGTAGGGCAAGCGATGCACGCGTGCGGGTGGGGTTTGTGCAGAAGCGGGCGGACCTGTTCTACAATTTCCAGATGCAGCCGAACGGGGCACAACGCGGCGCCGTGTATGAGCGGCTCGCCGCCTGCCTGAAGATGTTCTGACAACTCTGTTGTGACCTCCGCCCGCATGCATGGCCGCGGTGATCACATTGTGAAAGGAACGCGCATGAAGTTCGATGTGCAGACCAGCGGAACGGGGATCACTCTCACGGTGAAAGAGAAGAAACTTGATTCTGCGATTGCCGCGGAACTCAAGGGGGAGTTTCTCATTCTCTGCACCCCGAAAGTGAAAGCGCTCCGGGTGGTTCTTACCGACGTGGAGTTCTGCGACAGCAGCGGGTTAAGCGCGCTCCTGATCGCAGAGCGGAAGATGAAGGAACATGGTGGAACGGTGCACCTGATCAATGTGCACAAGAAGGTCCTCAGTTTGCTGAAGATATCGATGCTTGACCGGTTGTTCACAATCGAGGACACCGCTCCAAAGAAGACCCGCGCCTGAGCGCGTTTCCTACGCCACCCGCTCCACTTTGATGAAGTTCGTTCCCCCTCCCGCAAAGAGCGGCTGCCCGGCGATCAACACGTAGGCATCGCCGCTCTTGAGCACGCCTTCCGATGCCAGGCGCTCTTCCACTGCGCGTAACGTGCTGTCGGAATCCGGCGAAGCCTGTTCGACAAGCAGACCCTGTACTCCCCAGACGAGATTCAGCCGCCGGAGTGTCGCCGGCGTTTGTGTGACGGCAATAATCGGTGTGCGCGGCCGGTAATGCGCCACAATGCGGGCCGTCATGCCGCTCTGGGTGACGGCCACGATGGCCGCAGCGTCGATGTGTTCCGCCAGGGTGCATGCCGCCCGCCCCAGCGCCTCGTGATAATTGCGGTCCTTCCCGGTGCCGCCGTCACGCGCCGCCGAACACGCGGCGACCGCATGTGTTTCCACGTTGTTGATGATGCGCGTCATCATCGCCACCGCTTCGACCGGATACGCGCCCACAGACGTCTCTCCGCTCAGCATCACCGCATCCGCCCCGTCCAGCACTGCATTCGCAACATCACTGGCCTCCGCACGAGTCGGCGTGGGATTCATGATCATGGATTCAAACATCTGGGTGGCAACGATCACCGGTTTGCCTGCGTGATTGCACTTCGCGATGATCGATTTTTGATGGAGCGGCACTTCTTCGGGGGGCACCTCAACCCCCAGGTCCCCGCGCGCCACCATGATGCCGTCCGCCTCGGCGATGATCTCATCAATGTTGCGCAGGGCCTGCGGTTTCTCGATTTTGGCGACGATGGGGTGGGTCATGCCGGGACCCACAATGCCCGCGATGGCGGCGCGCAACGCCCGCACATCATCTGCGGACCGGACAAACGAGAGCGCGGTGTAATCCACATCGTTGGCAATGCCGAAGGCGAGGTCCTCCAGATCCTTCTGGGTGAAGGAGGGAATACTGAGCGGCAGGCCGGGGAGGTTGATGCCCTTCCGTGATCCCAGTTTGCCGCCGACCACCACCTCACATATCACATCCCGTTCTGTGGTTGAAAGCACGGCCAGCCGCAGTTTGCCGTCGTCCAACAGGATCGTATCTCCGGTGTGGACGTCCCGCGGCAGATTGAGATATGATGTTGGGATCCGCGTAGGGCTTCCGGGCGTAGGGTCCGTCGTGATGGCGACGGTGCTTCCGGCGATCAAGTCCACATGTCCGTCCACAAGATCCCCGACGCGTATTTTGGGGCCTTGCAGGTCCTGCATGATGCAGAGGGGAATGCCGGAGGCGGCAGCGGCACTGCGCACGTTGGCGATGAGTTTCGCATGATCCTCATACGTTCCGTGCGAGAAATTCAACCGTGCGACGTCCATGCCCACTTCAAGCATCTTGGCGAGGACGGCCGGATCGTGGGACGCGGGACCCAGTGTGCAGACAATGCGTGCCTTACCGGGAATAATTCTCATGTGGATGCCTTTCGTGCTTCGGTAAGGGCCTCGAGGAGCGCAGGCAATATCCGGCCTGCGGGCCCCCGGAGAAATTCGTCGGCCCGTTCCGTCAGGGGTGTGGGTTCGGGATTGATTTCCACAAGGTATGCCCCGTGCGAGTGTGCCACCACGGGGAGCGATGCGGCCGGGTAGACCGCCGCCGAGGTGCCGATGGAAAGAAAAAGTTCGGCGGATTCCGCGGCCCGGACGGAGGCATCCCATTCCTCTTCGGGGAGCATCTCGCCGAACCAGACGACATCGGGGCGGATCTTGCCACCGCATGCGGGGCAGCGCGGCACGCCGGACACCGTCCCCGCCTTGTCTTCNNGACGGTGAAATGCGGAATGATCTGTTCCATGCGCGCGAGCGCAATGTGGCCGGCATTCGGCCGGACATCCGCAATGATGCGTTTTCTGTGCGCGTACCATTCCCAGACAATATCGGGATTGCGCAAAAAGCCATCCATACTTGCCAATTCTTCCGGCCGCATCTTATTCCAAATACCGTCGGCGCCGCGGAACGTCGGGACGCCGCTTTCGGCCGAGATACCGGCACCGGTGAATGCAGTCGCGTGCGTGACCGTGGCGAGCAGATGCCGTAATCTGTCTGACAGCGTCATGGCGAGGCTCCCGCCGGGAGCAGGAGCAAGTGTTCACCCGAGTCCCCCGCGGGTCCCCGCTGGACAGTTCTGTATATGCCATGCAACCAGAGACGGGTCTGGTCGCTGTAGTGCGCATGGTACACCTGTCCGGACTGGCCCGAGGGCAGCACCGCCAGATGCGATGCCGGGTTGGCAAGCGAGAAGATCTGTCGAAATGACGGGCCTACGGTAACTGCGAAAGGAGCCGTAATGTTGTATTCCCCGCTTGTCAACGCGGTCGATCCTCCTGGGTATGGGAACGGGCCGATACTGAAAATCTTGTCCAGCGGGCGTTGGAGACCGAACGGATGCTGGAGAGTCACCGTGTGCAGTTCCCCCCATCGCCAGAGGCGGGAATCTTTTCCCTGACGCGCCACCAGGTCTTCGACGGCTTCCAGTGCGCTGCGTCGCACGATATCGTCCCGTGTTTCCACGACCGTCGTACGGCAGTCATCAAACCATACCGATGTCCCCTCCCTCATGAGACGGGAGGTAACCCGGAGGGGGATATTCTGCAGCATCGTAAAATCATGGAAGAGCTCTTCACCCATTTCATCTTCATAGATGTTGTGCAGAAGCCGGACCAGGAATTCCTGGTAAATTGATGTGGCGATATCGTCGGCGCCGAAACGGAAATCCCAATTCCGGAGGTATTCGCGCACCAGCTCTCCGTATTCCTGCCCGAGCACGCTGTCCGCCGAAGCCGCAAGGAGATAGGGTGTCAGTTCCTTTGCCAGGGGGGAGTAAGTGTCGTTTTGCCAGCGGGCGCAATCCTGCGCGGTGATCTTGGTGTCCGGAGTTCCGAACAACTCATGGAGACGCATGATCCGCGAGGGGTGCTCCCACAGATCGCCGATGTGGTAAGGATACGAATCATCGACGGTCTTGTTGTTTGCGCTTGCAATGTAGCCTGACGGCGGATTCAACATGTGCGGAAGTTGCTCGAAGGGGACGAATCCGGTCCAGCCGGCGTTTTTCTCCCACCCCTTGGCGGGCAGAAGCCCGCTGCCGGTGGCGCGGAGGGGCAGACGCGCGGCGCAGTAGTAGCCGATATTCCCCCGGACATCGCCATAGATGAAATTCTGTCCCGGAACGGCAAAAGATCTCAATCCCTCGACAAATTCGGCCCAGTTGCGCGCACGGTCGACGTGCAGAAATGCGCCGATCTGATCGTCGACTTCCGCACCCACCCAGCGCATGCTGGCCACAAAGGGAGGCGTGGATTTGTTCAGCGGTGTGCGGATGTCGCTGACGATGGGGCCGTTGCGGGTCATGCGCACGCGGAGCGTGGCAGCCGTATCTCCGCGTACACCGATTTCCTCGTCGTGCAGGGAGAGCGGATGCCATGCATTGTCGAACCAGTACAAGCTGTCGCCGGGATCAAGGCGTTCGATGTAAAAATCGGCGTCATCCGCCATCAGGTTCGTGATGCCCCACGCAATGGAGTCATTTCTCCCCGCGACAATGCCCGGTACGCCGGGAATGGACATGCCGTGCACCGAGAATCCCGGAGCGGTTACATCCATCTCATACCATTGCGAGGGTTGTGTCAGGTGCAGGTGGGTATCGTTGGCGAGCAGGACAGCACCTGTTGCCGACCGGGATGGACCTGCGACCCAGGCATTGCTGCCGCCGCCTGTCAGCGAGCGTCCGAAGTAGTCGCTGTAGTTCTCCGCCGTTGCCTGGTAATCGTGGAGCATCGTCGCGTAGCGCCGCCAATCTTCGGAGGGAACCTCCGGCGGGACGGTCGCCGGGTAGGACGGAAGGATCTGCGCAACGGTATCGCGGCCCAGTTTGCCCACCAGAGTGCCATAGGTGATGTCGGTCCACCACGAGATGTTCAGTTCCCAGGCAATCAGCCGGCCGACCAGAATGCAATCCGTGGGTGTCCACGGTTCGGGATCATACCTGAGAAGGTCGAATTCAATCGGGAGCTTTGCCAGCGACATGGCACGCCATGCATTCACTCCCTCGCAATATGCCTGGATATCCCTTCGGGTCCGGTCCGGAAGCTGCCGCTCGATTTCCGCGGCAATGCGCGAAAGGCCGACGATGCGAAACATCCTGTCGAAGGGCAGCGTGCCCTTGCCGAATATCTCGGAGAGCCGGCCGGATGCGGCACGCCGCTGCATGTCCATCTGCCACAGCCTGTCCTGTGCATGCACAAAGCCCATCGCATAAAGCGCATCATGATCGTTTGACGCGGCGATCCGGGGCACGCCGTATTCATCACGGGCGATGTCGGTGTGTGCCTTCAGCGCTTGTACCGTGAGAGCACCGCTCGTCTGCGGGAATGATTTGGTCAGTTCAAAACGGACAAAGAAGAATAGGGCGATTGCGGTTACAGCGAGAACGCCGCCGATCCCGGCAAGAACTTTCAGTCGCCTGCTCACATGGGACTCCGGGGTGGGGGAATACAGGAAGTCCGCCACACTGTGGTGTGGCGGACTGCAATATAGAGAATCAGGCCTACTGTTGCAAACCGCGGGGGCTCAGAACCGATACGAGAGCGTCATAAAGATATTGTCGGTTGTCACCTTTTCGTCCGTGCGCGGGCTCCCGTCGTAATTGTACCGGAAGGTGTCGTACCAGCCCCGGGCATATGCGAGATCGAGCATGGTGGATTGGCCGAGGAGGAACCCAAGGCCGCCGGTGATGAACTTCCGATCGAACGATGTGGGGTCGCCCGCATAGGGGGACTGATTGTAGATGAATCCGCCGCGCAGCCGGACACCCAGGCGTGCAATGTCATATTCCAGCCCGCCGCGATAGTTTGCTGCACTCCGGAAGAGTGTTTTCATACCCTGGTTCTGTGCCAGCACATCGCTGTTGGCGTTTTCGAACTTCAACTCCGTCCAGTCCGTGTAGTCCGCATCCCCGGAGAGCAACAGGTCGCCGAACGTTAAGGAAACGCCGGCACTGAAGACCCAGGGTGTAACGACGTCGTACTGGTCGCTCCCTGTGGTTTCGAACGGCTTGTCTGTCGGATATACGTCGCCGCCGTCAAAGGTGCTGCGGGCGGTGGTACCGAAGTTCTCCTTCACCGTAAACGAGGTGGGGGTTTTGATGCCGATACCGAGGCGGAAGCGATCGGGAATCCGGTACATCAGCCCGAATTTTGCGTTGGCACCGGAAATATCGCCTTCGATGTACTCATCCAGCGTGAGGCTGCTGAAATCGTACGGGAACGTCTCCCAACTGTGTCCCGGATCAGCTTCGACAAAATTCCGGTCGTAGCGATACGTTCCTGAAAGATAGGTCAACGTCACGCCGAGACTCAGATTTTTGGCGATATCCGTCGCCGCGGCGAGCGACCAGTTGTTCAGTCCGCCACCTTCCACGACTTTGGCAGACTGGTTTACCTTGCCATTGATCGGACTGGTAAACTTGCCGGTCAACGTATCGACGTCAGCGAGATAGAGCTGATAGGCGATATTATTCGACAGGTCTGACGGATAATATGTTCCATTATGTGCAAACGATTGGATGATGCTGCTTGTCGGGTCGAACGCGGAGAACGACATCCCTCCCGTGAAGTTGCTTTGCCTGTCATATCCGAACGCCAGGACGAAACTGCCGCGCTCCGTGGGCAGTTTGTATACGAGGCCGAGGGAGTTGAGATTCGTTGCCGTTGAGTTATACGTTTCCTGGGTTCCGAGCAACGTGCTGATGTCCTTATTGTTCAGGAACGACAGCCCGACCGAGAATTCGCTGGACTGCAGTTGGGCCAATCCCGCCGGATTCCAATAGATCGCGCTGTAGTCGTTTGCGACCCCCGTGTAGGCGTTTCCCATGCCGAGGGAGCGGGCACCGACGCCGTAGCCGGAGAGGCCCAGGCGCAGTGCATCATCGGGAAATTGTGCCAACGCCGGAGACACGGCGAGTGCGAGAGTGGCTGCACAGACGAAAATATTACATAGTTTGGTTATCATGATATCCTCTGTTCGAAATCAGCGCCTATTGCCGCCACGGTTGCCGGAACTTGCCGGAGCACCGCCGCCGCCGCCGGAATGTCCGGATGGCGAACTTGATCCGCCGCTGCGCTCGCCGCGGCCGGAATCATGCCCGCTGGAGTGGCCACCGCTGCCGCCGGATGAAGGCGGTGGAGATGAAGGATGCGCCGTGCGGTTCCCACTGTTTCCGCCTGAGCGCGGATACGAACGCGGATAACTCGATGTGGAGCCGATACGAGGGCTTCGCCGGGAAAGGACGGCATTTCCGGTTCGTGCCGGACGATCGGCGTTTCTTCCGGTGACTGTGCTTGCCGGCTTCCGAATTCTGCCTTGATAGGCGCCCGCGGCAGGAGCGGTGTAACTTCCGCTACTCCGCGTTCCACCCGGGGCGTAGCTGCTCCCGCTCCGCATATCCCCGGCTGTCCGGGTGGAGCCAAATGACCGCGTTCCACCGTACGATCCGCCGTACCGTCCGGCAAATCCACTACCGCCGTACCTGTACCCATGGCCGTAGAACACCGACGGGCCATACCAGAATCCGCTGTGTCCCCATCCCCCGTAATATCCTGGATATGACGTGCCGCACCAGCCCCAGAACGGATCCCAGGTTGCATACGGTGAATACCATCCGTGATACCGCCAGGCGTCATAGAAGCCGACGCCGAACATGAACCCTGGATAGTAATTGTCATCATAAAATTGTTGTCGGGCGCTGTCGTAGTCGGCAGTCGTGTCGACGGAATTGTCGGACGCATACTCATCCTGATCGTCGTACCCTGAGTTCCTATCGTCCCGGGTCACCCCAAACTGAGTGTAGCAGCCGCTGGAGAGAAGAGAAACAATGCCTGCGGCGCACACAATGAAGAACAATTGATAACGAGCTTTCATGACCATATCCTCCTCTTCTGCCTCAGTTACGTACAATATTGGTGCCACCGGGTTTGTTCACAAAACACATGTTTCTACGGTGTTTTCGAGGGTGGTTGTATCCAATTCTAGACACCGTGGGCGCAAAAGTCCACGAAACACAACAGTAGTGATTATAGTGAACGGGAATACTCCAGTTGCACGGTGCGGTTCGCCACAGTGACGTTCGGACCGTTCTTCACGATGTCTTTGAAACTCACACCCAGTGTCAAGCCATTACCGAGCATAATGCGCACGGCTGCGTTCAGGTACCCCCATCCTTTTCCAACAGACCGCCCGCTGTTGTCATTCGTTGCGAAATTGTACTCCAGCAGGGTGGAAATAACCGGTCCGAGAGTTTTCTCAACGCCGGCATAGACGTTGACATCACGATCGCCGTCTGCCCGTTCAAGGCTGTAGTTGACCCCTCCGTGGAGGCTGAGGTAGCCGAGGAAGGAGTAGTTTTTGCTCGCCGCCGCAAAGAAGCCCGGCGATTTGATCTGGAACCGGTCAAGCTCCTTGAGATACCCGTCTTTCCCTTGGGAATCGAATCCGAGCACGAGGGCCGGGAGAAGAAGTCCTTCCTCAAGAGCGCGGATACGAACATTCACACCGGGGACGGGGTTCATCACGGGGGAGCCGGCACCAATGATGTGGGATCCGCCATACGAGATGCCGAAGCTGAAACGGTCGAGAATGCCGGCGCTGATGCCGAGCAGGACACCCCCTTCCTGATAGAAGTCCACGTCGAGCACCAGGCAACCTTTGTCGGGCATGCCGGCGGTGGGCATGTCGACGATGAACCGCGGTTCAAGCTTACCTGCAGTGCCCGCGGATCCCTGCGCCCGCATCAGAGAAGTGCACACGGCAAGAAGAACGCAGGCACAGAAGGCGAAGATCAGTGTCCGGCGGGTGTGCGCTTCCACGTCGTCCCCTCTTTCTTATCCTCCAGCGAAACACCGAGCGCAAGCAGTCCATCCCGTATCTTATCGGAGAGGCCCCAGAGTTTTTCCTTCCGCAGGTCGGCGCGCAGCGCGATGAAGAGGGCAAGAAGGTCCGGCTCGATGGTCCGGGCACCGGCACCGTCAACGCGGCTTTCCACCGTAAGTCCGAGCACGTCGCCGGCCAACGTCCGGTAGAATGAGGCGATGGCGTTCATTTCCTGTGCATCCATCGGGGTGCCGCGCGCCAGCGCCTGATTCACTTCCCGTCCCAGATCAAAAAGGCCGCCGATGGCAAGGGGCGTGTTGAAATCATCATTCATCGCCTCGATAAATGCTGCACGGTGCTTTTCGAGGTCGATGCCGGTCGGCGTTCCCGTGGCGCCTGCGGATGCGGCTTCCTGCACGTTCCGGATCGTGTTCAGCAGTTTTTCCAGTCCTTTGCCCGCCGCTTCCAGCGCATCGGCGCTGAAATCGAGCGTGCTGCGATAGTGGCTTTGGAGAATGAAGAACCGCACCACCTGCGGCGTCCAGCGGGCGAAGGCATCCTTGAGTGTGATGAAGTTGCCCAGCGATTTCCCCATCTTCTTCCCGTCGACCGTCACCATATTATTATGCAACCAATACTTCACGAACGGCTTCCCTGTGGCCCCTTCACTCTGTGCAATTTCGCACTCATGATGCGGGAATTGGTTTTCCAGCCCGCCGCCGTGGATATCGAACGTCTCGCCCAGGTACTTCATCGACATGGCGGAGCATTCCAGGTGCCAGCCCGGAAACCCTTCCCCCCATGGGCTTGGCCACCGCATGATATGGCCCGGCTCGGCACGCTTCCAGAGTGCAAAATCCGCGGGGTGGCGTTTCTCGGATTTCACTTCGATCCGCGTGCCGGCATTCATCTCGTCAAGCGTCCGCCGCGACAATTTGCCGTACGCCGCGTCGTGTGGCACGTCGAAGTACACGGACCCGTTTGCGACATAAGCAAGGCCGTGCGACAACAGCTTTTCCACGAGGGCGATCTGTTCGGTGATATGGCCTGACGCGCGCGGGGCAATATCCGGCCGCATGACGTTCAGGGCGTCCATATCCTCATAATAGCTCCTCGTATACATCTCCGCCAGTTGCATCGGATGCACCCGGTCGACGCGCGACTGTTTCACAAGCTTGTCCTCCCCCTCATCGGCGTCATCCGTCAGATGTCCGACATCGGTGATGTTCTGCACATAGAGCACCTTGTACCCCAGGAAGCGCAGGTACCGCACGATCACGTCGAACGACACATAGCTCTTCGCGTGCCCGAGGTGGGAGTGACCGTAGACCGTCGGTCCGCACACGTACATCTTCACCGCATCCGGCTGCAACGGCCGGAATTCTTCCTTGGTCCGTGTCAGGGTATTGTAGACGACGAGGGGCATTATCGGATTCCCATAAGTTCGCGCGCGCCGGCCAGTCCGGCCTCCGTCACTTCCGCCCCGCTCATGAGCCGTGCGACTTCGCGCACCTGTTCATCGAGCGAGAGGCGGCGGAGGGTGGTGACTGCCCGGCCGTCATGTTCATGTTTGCTGACGGCAAAGTGCACGTCAGCGAATCCCGCAATCTGCGGGAGGTGGGTAATGGCGATCACCTGATGGAACCCGGCGAGCGCTTTCAGGCTTGCACCGACGGCCTGGGCAATCCGTCCGCTCACGCCGACATCAATTTCGTCGAAGATCAGCACCGGCAGGCGGTCGTTCTTTGCAAGGATGCTCTTCAATGCGAGCATGATGCGGGAGACTTCGCCGCCGGATGCGACGCGGCTCAGGGGCTTTTCCTCTTCGCCGACGTTGGTGGAGATGTAGAATTCCACAACGTCATAGCCGCGCGCGTTGAGCAGGACGGAGGTGTTTCCCCGCCGCACTGCCCCGGCAGGAAGCGGGCTGTCGCCGTCGGCGGCGACGTTCTCCTGCGCTATCCGCGTGCTGAACCTGGCCTGGGCGATGCCGAGCTTCCCCAGTTCCTGCACGGTCGCTTTGTCGATCTTCCGGGCGATGTCATGCCGCTTGGCGGAGAGACGATCGGCGATCTGTGCGCATGCATGCCGTGCATCCCTCACTTCCACGTCAAGCCGGGCAATTACCTGTTCAAAATTTTCCGCGAGGGCCAGTTCGCCCCGCAGCTCTTCGCGGTGGGCCACCACGCGCTCCAGCGAGCCGCCGTACTTCTTCTTCAGGAAGGCCAAGCGACCCAGGCGTTCGCGCACCTGTTCCAGGCGGTCGGGAGTGAATTCGACCCGGGCATTATAGCTCTGGATGAATTTGGCGAGTTCGCTGACGATGGCCTCGGCGGAGGAGCATTCGCGCGCCGCATCTGCGAACCGCGGATCGATCTCCGCCAGCGCGTGCAGCTGGTTGCGTGCGACCACCAACAGGTCGCGGACGGAGTGATCCCCCTCATAGAGCTGTGTATAGAGCTCGCCCGTCTCGCTGAAGAGTCTCTCGCTGTTCTCCAGGATACGCAGCTCCGTTTCAAGGTCCTCTTCTTCGCCTGCGCGGGGTCCGACGGCATCGATCTCATGCGCCTGGAAGAGGAGGAACTCGCGTTTTTCCTGCAGCTCCCGTTCCCGGCGCCGGAGCTCCGCTTGCTCGGCGGCCGCTGTACGCAGCCGGGCGTGTGCGTCCCGGAATTCCTCCACCATGCCGTCCAGACCGCCGAAATCGTCCAGCATGCCGATATGCGTGTCGACGCGCAGGAGTGACTGATGCTCGTGCTGGCCGTGGAGATCGACAAGCAGCTCGCCCGCCTGCTTCTGGAGCGCGAGGGAAACCGGGGAGTCGTTCAGGAAGCAGCGGCTTTGACCTTTCGCCGATACCTCGCGGCGTACGATCAGTTCTTCCGTTGTGTCGATATCGTGTTGTCCCAGGAGTGCGCGGACGCCGGCGTTGCCGGCGACGTCGAACACCGCTTCCACGATCGCCTTCTCGCTTCCCCGGCGGACGACCTCCGCGCTCGCGCGGTCGCCCAGGACGAGTCCGAGGGCGTCGATGATGATGGATTTCCCCGCGCCAGTCTCACCGGTGATGATGATCAGGCCGCTGGAGAAATCGACGGTGAGCTCGTGAATCAGCGCGTAGGATTTGATGAGCAGGCTCTTCAGCATGAAGCAATCTACCCATTGTTCAGAAAAGATTCAACGCAGCGGGTCAGGACAGCGAGGGCAGTGGAACTCCCGTGGCGCCTTGGGAGCCGTAGAAATGCAACTCGGCGACGTCCGGCGTGACGCCGTGGTAGAAGGCGTAGCGCAGGAATTCCCGGAGACCGTCGAGATCGTCCTCATTGAGGTCGTAGGAGAAGGCGTGCAGGTAATCAGACATGTCGGCATGCGACAGCGTGGGAAATGCCCCCTGGGGAAGTTCGTTGGCGATTGTGTCGAGCGACGCCCGCCCGCTATACGCTCCCTGGATGAGCCATTGCACCTCTTCGGTGGTCAGGGTATCCTCGCCGCCGCACCAGAAGCCGTGCACGTATGGAAGCCCCGAGAGGTCGTTCCAGGCTTCGACGAGATCGATCCGCTGCGGATGCGTGGAGAGCTCGCGGAGCGACGCGTCGCCGACGAGGACGACCGCGTCCGCCTGTGCCAATGCCCTGTCCGCGTTTCCCGCAAACGGAATGAACTTCGGTTCCAGCTCGTATTCTTCCGCGAGAACGATCTTGGCGAGGATGATTTCCGACGACGACGACGGGTCGATCGCAACGCTGCGGATGGTATGCATGTGCTCGTGGAACAGGAGGCTGACCGACCCGGTGGCGGAGGCGGAGCTGATGCCGACGCCCGGGACAATCCGGTACTCGGTGCTGTCGCGGGCGTAGTCGATGGGCGTCAGGAATGCGGCGTCCAGTTCGTGTTCACGGAGCTGGACGGCATGTTGGACGGGGACATCCACCCGGCGGTCGAAGAGATCCCGCTCCGCCAGGTGGGCCGTCAGCGGCCGGGCGTAGAACGCCGAGGGGACGCCGAGTCGTTTGTGAGTGCTCACGCGACCCTCTCAAGAACGCAACGGCATCAGGTGGTTTTCTGGCGGATGGCTTTGCTTGCGAGTTCGCGCAGGTAGTAGAGTTTCGCGCGGCGCACGGACCCTTCCTTCACCCGTTCGATCTTGGCGAGCCGTGGCGAATGCAGCGGGAAGATGCGCTCCACGCCCACGCCGTCGGAGATCTTGCGGACGGTGAAGGTCGCATTCATTCCAGCGCCGTGGCGGGCGATGACGACGCCCTGAAATTGCTGCACGCGTTCCTTGTCGCCTTCGATGACGCGCACGTGCACGTTGATGGTATCGCCGGGATGAAAGTCGGGAAGGCCGGTTTTCAATTGGGTCGCTTCCACCAGCTTGAGTTTTTCCATGGTCATCTCCAAGAGTACGATGTCACTTGTTTTCCAGTAAATCCTGCCGCCGTTCACGTGTACGTTGCAGCCGTTGTTCCTCCCGCCACCGTTCGATCTCCGCGTGGTTCCCCGACAGGAGGACGTCCGGTACACGCATGCCGCGAAACTCGGCCGGGCGCGTGTATTGGGGCGCGTCCAGCATCCCATCCTGAAACGAATCGTTCAGCATCGATTCCCCGTCGTGCAGCACGCCCGGAATGAGCCGGACGACCGCATCGATCAGCACCAGCGCAGGGAGCTCGCCCCCCGTTAACACGTAATCTCCGATCGAGATTTCCCGGGTGATCAGCGATCCGCGGATCCGCTCATCAATGCCCTTGTAGTGGCCGCAGAGAATCGCGATACGTGATGCGAGCGAGAGCGCGTTGGCCAGCGTCTGTGTCAGGCGTTCGCCGTCGGCGCTCATGTAGATCACCTCATCGCACGGTCCCTGGTGCTGCAGCGCCTCGATGCAGGCGAACACCGGCTCGGGCTTCATCACCATCCCCGCACCGCCGCCGAACGGCGTGTCATCGATCGTCCGGTGCCGGTCGGTGGTATAGTCGCGCAGATCATGCACGGTGATCGCCGCACCGCCGAGCTCCTGCGCCCGTTTCAGCATGCTTTCCTGCAGCGGACCCTGCACCAGGCGGGGGTGTCCGGTGATGAGCTCAAACCGTATCACGCGCGCATACCTTCGATTACACGGATGGTCATGGTGCGGGTCGCAGCATCGATAGAGCGGACGAATTCGCGGACTGCGGGAACCAGGAGATCCCCTTCGCCGGGGGCGGAGATCACGTAGACGTCATGCGCGGGAAAGCGCAGCACATCTTTCAGCGTGCCCAGGGGCGACCCCTGTTCGTCAACGGCGTGAAAGCCGATCACCTGATGAACGAAGAACGTCCCTTCCGGGAGCTGCACCGCGTCCTCCTGGGGGATCATCACAATCAGGCCCGCCAGGCGTTCCGCGGCGTTCCGGTCCGGAGCGCAGGCGAAACGCGCGCGAATGCCGCGCGGCTCCACCTGCACGTCCGCGATCTGTGTCGATACCGGTGCGCCGTCCGCCGTTCCATTGGCAACCGGTTCCGGCACCAGAAATACGTTTTGCAAAGAACGAAACCGCCCGGGGGTGTCGGTCAGAGGATGAACAATCACTTCACCTTTGATGCCGAACGCCTTCACAATGACGCCAACTGCAATGAGGTCGCGGACAGCGTTGTTCACTCTGCAATTTCAAGAATGGCGCGTTTTCCCTGGCGCGCAGCGACCGCTGCCAGCAGCACGCGCAGGGATTGGGCCGTTCTCCCTTTTTTTCCAATCACTTTTCCGACATCCTGTTCCGCCACATGCAGGCGGAACACGATCTTGTCTTCCCGTTCCTCGTGGTCCAGGGAGATCATCTCCGGATGGTCCACGAGGTGGCTGGCAATGAACTCCAGGAATTCCTTCATGACTCCTCCTCAGGTGTACCCCTCGTCACTCACTACGTCGGAATCTCTCCCACTTCTCCATTGCCCTGGAGTCACACACGCATGCGCGCGGCATCATGCAGCGCGCATGCGGAACGTCTCAGGCCTGCGGCGGGGCGGCGGGTGCCGGTGCCTCGGCGCTCTCGGGCCCCTTGCTCGCGCTTGCCTTGCGCCGTGCCGCGGCATGGCGGACTTTGCGCTCGCTTTCGCGGCGGGTCTTCTCCGCCTGCAACATCTGCCACTTTTCCATCTCCGAGGCTATGGTGGGCGCATCCTTGCCCGCGCGCATGAGCGACCACTTCAGCCACAAGCCGCTCCGCTGGAACAGGCTGCGGACCGTATCTGTGGGAAGTGCGCCGGTTTTCAGCCAGTGGAAGACCCGGTCTTCGTTTGCCTTGATCACCATCGGCTCCTGCCGCGGTTCATAACGGCCCACCACCTCGATGACGCTGCCGTTGCGCGCCGAGCGCGAATCAGCCGCCACGATGTGGTACATCGGCATCTTCTTCTTGCCGATCCGTCGTAAACGCAATCGTACTGCCAACGTTTCTCTCCTTCTGTGACTGCTATGAATGAATACGCATACCCCGGGCCATCCGGTCCATCCGCCCACCCTTCCCGAGGGTCTTCATCATGCGTTGCATCTGCTCATACTGCTTCAGCAATTTGTTGACATCCTGCACCGTACAGCCGCTCCCCAGGGCGATCCGCCGCCGCCGGGTCCCGTTGATGATCTGCGGCTTGCGCCGCTCTTCGGTCGTCATCGACCGGATCATCGCCTCAATGCGCACGAGCGCCGATTCGTCCACTTCCGCGTTGGCCGGCAACCTGTTCGCGCCGGGCAACATGCCGAGCACCTGCTGGAGCGGCCCCATTTTCTTCACTTCCAGCAGCTGGTCCAGAAAATCCTCCAGCGTGAACTGCGATTTCCGGATCTTCTGCTCAAGCGCAACCGCCTTTTCCTCGTTGAACTGGGTCTGCGCTTTTTCCACGAGACTGACGATATCGCCCAGTCCCAGAATCCTGGACGCAAGCCGGTCCGGATGAAACCGTTCCAGCGCATCCGGCTTTTCGCCTGTGCCGATGAATTTGATCGGCACGCCCACCGTGGCCCGGAGCGAAATCGCCGCCCCGCCTCGGGCATCGCCGTCCATTTTTGTCAGGACGGCACCGTCGTAGTGCAATCGTGTGTGAAATGCCTGCGCCGTAGTGACAGCGTCCTGCCCGGTCATGGCATCGACAACGAACAGGATCTCGTGCGGTTGCACAGCCGCCTTGATCGCCTCGGCTTCCTGCATCATCACTTCGTCAACATGCAAACGGCCCGCGGTGTCAACGATCACGACGTCCCGCGCACCCAACCGTGCATGCTCCACCGCCTCCCGGGCCACCGTCACCGCGTCCGCGCCACGCTTGGTGAACACGTTCAGACCGTTCTGCCGGCCCAGCACCTCCAGTTGATCGATCGCTGCGGGGCGGTGCACATCCGCCGCTGCAAGCAGGGGAAAATGTCCCTGCGCCATGAGGTGCAGGGCGAGTTTTGCACAAAATGTGGTCTTACCGGAGCCCTGCAGCCCCGCCACCATGATCACCGTGGGTGGTAAAGGCGAAAACGTGATCCCGACGTGAGATGTTCCCAACAATTGCACCAATTCGTCGTAAATTATTTTTACGATGAGTTGGCCGGGCGTAATGCTCTGCAGCACTTCCTGACCGACCGCGCGGCGGAGCACGTCATCCATGAATTGCCGCGCCACTTTGTAGTTGACGTCGGCATCCAGGAGCACCCTTCGGACTTCGCGCAGCGTTTCCGCGACATTCGCCTCGGAAACCTTGCCCTGACCGCGAAGTCGCTTCAGGACAGTATCGAGTTTTCGGCTAAGATCTTCGAACATAGATTACCATAACACAATAAACCACCCGGATGGGCGGCTTAGTGCCAAGGACTTGTAAAGTACTGAAAAAAGGGAACTTATGCAATAACCGGGTATGTNNGCCTTGTTATACTGCAGCTGCAGGGTATCGATCATTTCATTGGCGTTTTCGGTGGCATTTTCCATCGCCGTCATGCGGGACCCTTCCTCAGCGGCGCTGGATTCGAGCAGGATCCGCCAGAGCGTGAAATTCAGGTACCGCGGCAGCAGACCTGTCAGCAGTTCCTGTTGCGACGGTTCGTAAATATAGTTCGGCACCCGTCGGGGGGCGGCGGTAATCGCTGGATCAGAGGCATCGGGGACGATCGGCAGGTATTGCTCCAGCAACACCCGTTGCTGCACGGCGGATTTGAATTCATTGTATACCACTTCAACGCAGTCCACATCCTGGCGGAGGAATGCATCGGTGACTTCGCGGGCAATCGATGCGGCCTGGGCGAACACAAGCTTTGTAAACAGGCCGGGGTGACGCGCGACAATCGCTGCCCGCTGCTTGGTGAAAAAGTCGACGCCTTTTTTCCCGAGGCAGTAGAGCCGCACCTGCACATTCTCCGCGGCGGCACGCTCGAGCCGCTCTCTGGCCGTGCGGATGATATTGGTGTTGAACGCACCGCACATGCCGCGATCGGATGTGACGACGATCAGCGCCAGCGTACGCACGGGCCGGGGCGTCAGCAGGGGCTGGCTCCCCAGTTCGACGGCCGGCAGCAGGTGCTGCAGCAGCCGGCGCATGCCTTTGGCATACGGGCGTGCGGAGACGACCGCCATCTGGGCGCGGCGAAGCTTGGCCGCGGCCACCATTTTCATGGCACGGGTGATCTTCTCGGTCTTCTTGACGCCGCTGATGCGGCTCCGAACCTCGCGCAGCGTGGGCATGGTCGGTGCGCTATCCCTTGAGGGAGTTCTTGAATGATGCCGTGAAGGCGGTCAACACATCCTTCAGCCGGGCCGCAAGATCGTCCCCGAGCTGTTTCTTCCGGGCGATCTCCAGAAGCAGATCGGCATGTTTGACGTCCATCATTTCGAGCAGCTCCTTCTCGAACCGCTCGACCGCTTCCGCCGGGATTTCGTCCAGGAAACCGTTGGTCCCCGCAAAGAATCCCACGACCTGCTTCTCCGCAGGCATGGGTACATATTGTCCCTGTTTGAGCAATTCCACGAGGCGCGCGCCGCGGCGCAGCTGGGCCAGCGTGGATTTATCCAGGTCCGACCCGAACTTTGCGAACGCTTCGAGGGCGCGGTACTGGGCCAGCTCGATGCGCAGGCGACCGGCCACGGATTTCATTGCCTTGATCTGTGCGTTGCCGCCGACACGGGAGACGGAGATGCCGACATTGATGGCCGGCCGGATCCCGGCGTTGAACATGCCGGGCTCGAGATAAATCTGACCGTCGGTGATGGAGATGACGTTAGTCGGGATATACGCCGACACGTCGCCGGCCTGTGTTTCGATGACCGGGAGCGCGGTGAGGCTGCCGCCGCCCAGCTCGTCATTCAATTTCGACGCGCGTTCCAGCAGTCGGGAATGCAGGTAGAAGACATCGCCGGGATAGGCTTCGCGTCCCGGCGGGCGGCGGAGCAGCAGCGAGACCTGGCGATAGGCCTGGGCCTGTTTGGTAAGGTCGTCGAACACCACGAGCGCATGGCGTCCGGAATCGCGGAAATATTCTCCGAGCGTCGCCCCGGCATACGGGGCGATGTACTGCATGGGGGCGGGGTCGCTGGCCGTGGCCGCAATAAGGGCGGTGTACTCCATGGCGCCCTCTTGCTGCAGCTTGTCCATCACCTGGGCGACGGTCGAGCTTTTCTGCCCGATGGCAACATAAATACAGTAGACCGGCTTGATCCCCTGCAGTTTGGCTTCTTCGGTATGCGTGAAACGCTGGTTGATGATCGTATCGATGGCGATCGCGGTCTTGCCTGTCTGCCGGTCGCCGATGATCAGCTCGCGTTGTCCGCGGCCGATGGGGATCATGCCATCCACGGCTTTGATGCCGGTTTGCAGGGGTTCCTTGACCGGCTGGCGCTGGATCACGCCGAGGGCCTTTCGTTCGATCGGCATGACCTGGTCGGTGATGATCGGACCGCGGCCGTCAATGGGATGGCCGAGCGCATTCATCACCCGTCCGAGCATCTGTTCGCCGACGGGGAGGGATGCGACGCGCCCGGTGCGCTTCACGGTGTCCCCCTCCTTGATCTCGCGGCTTTCGCCGAAGAGGATGCACCCCACATTGTCNNTCTTCGAGGTTGAGCACCATTCCCATAACGCCGTGCGGGAACTCCACGAGCTCGCTCATGAGGGCTTTCGTGAGGCCGTAGACACGCGCCACGCCGTCGCCCACCTGGAGGACAGTGCCCACGTCATAGATGTCGGCTTCGGTTTCGAATCCTGCAAGCTGTTTGCGCAGGATTGCGGAGACTTCTTCAGGTCGAACTTCTGCCATTGCCTGGTCCTTCAA
>PMCM01000125.1:0-4224 GCA_003154155.1 Ignavibacteriota bacterium
CATTTTTCCATGGAGGGCCGTCGCCAGAACATCAATGCGCTTTTCCACGTCTGCCTGTCCGTAGGCCTGGCCTCCGAGAACCCGTGTGGTCTTACGATCATAGACCAGCTTCAATGCAATCGGTTTGGCGCCGGGATAGTAGGAGGCGTGATGGTCTTTGAACACATACGACACGCCCACGTCGAATCCGGCCGCCCAGGCAGCCCGTTCGGACAGCCCGGTGGAAGCTGCCGTCATTTCGAACAGCTTCACCACTGAGGTCCCGAGCGCTCCCCGGTATTTGACGGCGCCCCCCAGCGCGTTCGTCCCGGCAATCCTTCCCTGACGGTTTGCCGGACCGGCAAGAGGACTGCGGACCTGTTTGTCATGGATCTTGTGGGCGAACTCGATCATGTCGCCGACCGCGAAGATATCGGGATCGGAGCTCCGAAGCAATTCGTCGACCACGACTCCCCCTCCGTGCCCGAGCTGCAATCCCGCAGCCTTTGCCAGCGTCAATTCCGGCCGGACACCGATGGACAGCAAGACCAGATCTGCAGCAACCACCGACCCGTCGTCAAGAACGACAGAGTCTGGCCGGATCTCCGATACCCCGGACTCGAGCTGGATCATGACACCATGGGTTTCGAGGCCGGCCCTGATCATGGCGCCGAATTCCGGATCCATGCCGGTCATCACCTGAGCCGCAACATCGATAACGGTCACGCGCAGGCCTCTGGCATACAACGCCTCGGCCATTTCGAGACCGACAAACCCGCCTCCCACGATCACGGCGCTCGCAGGGTGCTTTTCATCGATGAACTTGTGCATCCGATCCATATCCGGAATGGTCCAGAGCGTGAACACGTGACTGCGATCGGCCCCCGGCACTGCAGGCACGATCGGTGTTCCTCCCTGCGCGAGGATGAGCTTGTCATACGAGAACTCTTCCAGCCCGTTCTGGGTCTTTGCGACGACCGTCTTGTCCTTCCGGCGGATCTCCACCACTTCCGTTCGTGTCCTGACGTTGACCCGATACCTGCTCAGAAACCCTTCCGGCGTCTGAAGGAGGAGGCTGGACCTGCGGGGGATGTCTTTGCTGATGAAGTACGGGAGGCCGCAATTCGCGAAGCTGACATACGGCCCTTTCTCCAAAATGGTTATGTCAGCCGATTCATCCAGTCGTCGCATCCTGGCAGCAGCAGTCGCTCCACCCGCCACGCCGCCGATGACGAGCATTTTTTTCGGGAAGTCGTTCTTCGGTGATATCATGGACACTTCAGCAGTCAATGTGGTGGCAAGTGTTCGGTCAGTCCGGCACCAAGATGAGATGCAGCCGGAGAGGAAAGGAGTCAACATTATCCGACAATGAACGAAAAATTCACACGAAAATCTCTGCTGCACGACGCCTGTTCCTGGAGATTATTGCCGGCATTTTTTATATTATATGTTCACTGTGTGGCCGTTATGAGCAGCTTCCCCAAAAAAACATCCAATATCTTCATCCGCGAGCATGACAATGCCTGATTGGACATGGATCGAAACCCAGGCATTTTCGCTGATGGTCGCAGGCTACGTCTTCGGGGGAATTGCTCCGCTGTTCCTGAGCATCATCTGGCGATCGAACCCGCAATCCCGGGCAGGGTTGAACAGGAGCATCAAGAACATCGGATTTGGGGGGGCTCTTATCGCATCTCTCGCCGGTTGCGTCCTGTCCCTGTCGGTTCTCCTCTCGGGAATCTCCTTGCATGTTGAGATCCCGGAAACTCTGCTATTTGGTCCAACGGCGATTCATGCGGACAGGTTGTCCGCCGTATTCCTGGGCGTCATTGCGCTGCTTGCGGCCCCTGTCTCCGTTTATTCTTTCGGGTACGCAACGGATTTCCTCCCGCGAAGAAACATGGGGTTGATGGTATTCTTGTACAATGCGTTCCTCCTTTCCATGGCCGGCGTGGTCGTTGCAGGACATGCGGTGCTCTTTCTCTTCGTCTGGGAGTGCATGTCGGTCACGACGTTCTTCCTCATCAACTACGAGCACGAGGATCCGGCGGCGCGGCGGGCCGCGTTTCTCTATGTCACCATGGCACACATCGGGACGGCTTTCTTGGTCATCATGTTCGTCCTGCTCTGGACATTCTCGGGTTCCTACAGTTTTGATTCGTTCGCGGGAATCGGCTCGCGTCTTCCTTCCGGAGTCCGCTCGGTGATTTTTCTCTGCGCGATCATCGGCTTCGGCATCAAAGCAGGCATCATCCCGTTGCACATCTGGCTTCCCGAAGCACACCCCGCCGCACCGTCGAACATCTCTGCCCTCATGTCGGGCGTGATGATCAAAATGGGCATTTACGGCATGGTGCGCGTGTTCTTCGGTTTCCTGGGGCCGGATGTTCCCGAATGGTGGGGTATCCTGATCCTCATCATTGCGGTGAGCTCTTCCGTGCTGGGTGTTCTCTATGCGCTTATGGAGCATGACTTGAAAAGGCTCCTGGCGTTCCACAGCATTGAAAACATCGGCATCATTCTCATGGGCGTCGGTGCGGCGCTCCTGTTCACCGCCCTGGGGAACAAGCCCCTTGCCGCAATCGCGCTCATCGCCGGCTTGTATCACGTGCTGAACCACGCGACATTCAAAGGACTCCTGTTTCTTGGCGCCGGATCCGTTCTCCACGCCACGCATTCCCGCAATATTGAAGAGCTGGGGGGACTCATAAAGAAGCTGCCCTGGACGTCGTTCTTTTTTCTCGTCGGCGCCGTGGCCATCTCAGGACTCCCACCGCTGAACGGATTCGTCAGTGAGTGGTTGATATTCCAGTCTCTGCTGTTCGGATTCCACATGTCCGCACTGGCCGTGAAGATTGCCATCCCGCTTACCGTCGCTTTACTGGCGCTCACGGGCGCTCTCGCAGCCGCCTGTTTTGTCAAAGCGTTCGGCATAACCTTCCTCGGGATCGCCCGGTCCAAAGCTGCTGAACAGGCCCATGAGGCGCCATTGTCCATGACCTCGGCCATGGGGTTCCTTGCTCTCCTCTGCGTGCTTTTCGGGGTTCTGCCGGGCAGTGTGGTTTCGGTGCTCGACCCTCTGGCCGCTTTTCTGGTGGGCACATCGGCCGCAGGGCAGGTGACACTGAATGCCGGGACCCTCACGATTCCCCAGGGCACCTCTTCGAGCATCTCCCCGGCGATGCTGACGGGACTTCTTCTGGCCCTCACGGCGATCCCGCTCATTGCCGGGTATCTCTATGCCGGCGCTCTGCGCAGGCGCGTCGCGATGACGTGGGCTTGCGGGCTGCAGGAAATTGCGCCCCGGATGCAGTACACCGCCACGGGTTTCAGCAAGCCGATACGGATGATCTTCTCGAATATCTATCGGGCGCGGCACGAAATCGAAATCTCTGAAGAGACTTCCCCCTATTTTCAGCCGAATATCACATACGAGCTCAAGACGGAATCCGTGTTTCTGAAGTACTTGTACGAACCCCTGTACAAGTTCGTTATTGGCGCGGCGATGGTGGTCCGCAGAATACAAACCGGCCATATCCAGACGTACCTGGCGTACATATTCATCACTCTTGTCCTCCTGCTCCTGTTCGCGCGATGAGTGAGATCGTCCTTCTCATAACGACGTCGGCTGTCCAACTCCTGCTGGTGCTGGCATGTGCTCCGTTGATCAACGGGGTGATGAAGAAAACGAAAGCCCGTTTCCAGCGGCGTCGCGGGGCCGGTATCCTGCAGCCGTACCGCGATCTGGCGAAGTTGATGCGCAAGGAAGTTGTGGTCTCATCGGTGGCGTCCTGGCTGTTTGATTGGACCCCGTACATTGTGTTTGCGTCAAGCCTTGTGATCGTGCTTCTGGTGCCGACGGTCGCAACGCCCGTGCCCCTGCACTGGGTCGGCGATATCATTACGGTGATTTATCTTTTCGGGCTCGGGAGGTTTTTTGTTGCGCTTGTGGGTCTTGACACCGGGAGTGCATTCGGAGGCCTCGGCGCCAGCCGCGAGATGTCCATCGCCTCCATCATCGAACCGGCGATGATGCTGGCGATTTTTACCGCGGCGGTCACCGCGGGATCGACCAATCTGAGCATCATTGTTGACCGGCTCTCGTCCACACCCGCCGCGATGATGAACCCTGCACACTTGCTGGCGTTTTCGGGGCTGTTCATCGTCACCCTCGCAGAAACCGGCAGGATTCCGATCGACAATCCCGCAACCCATCTCGAACTGACGATGATTCATGAGGCGATG
>PMCM01000125.1:4260-12052 GCA_003154155.1 Ignavibacteriota bacterium
GTCGCGTTCTTTGCGAAGGTCACGGCGCTTGCCGTCGTCGTGGCCGTCGTCGAGTCCACCAATGCAAAGCTGCGCCTGTTCCGCGTACCGGAACTCCTTATGGTGGCATTCATCCTGTCACTCCTGGCGCTGATCCTCTATTTCATCGTCGGAGCGTAACGATGGATACCGCCAACATCCAAACTATCGGCCTCCTGATTGACATCTTCGCTGCTGCGATCCTGGTGACGGCGTTCCTGATCGTGTCAAGCCGCAGTCTCGCGTTCTACATCAGGCTCTTTGCCCTCCAATCACTCTTCCTCGGGGGCGTGGCGTTGCTTGTCGCGGTCGGCTACGGCGAGACGCATATCCTCATCGCGGCGTTCCTGACCATCGCCATCAAGGCGATCGCGATTCCCGTCGTCCTGACCCGGGTGATCGAACGCATTCATGTGCAGAAGGAAGTCGACTTCAGCGTGAATGTGACCGTGTCCCTCTTGTTGTGCGGCGGCATGGTGATTCTTGCAGATTCGGTGGCGCAATCGATCCTGGGCGCCCGTCAGGCCGACGCCACAGCCGTCTCGCGCGTTCTCTCCGTGTCGATCGCGATGATGCTCATCGGCCTATTCATTATGACGACGCGCAAGAAGGCGCTGACCCAGATTGTCGGACTGCTGACCATGGAAAACGGCGTCTTCCTCTCGGGCCTTTCGATCACGTACGGGATGCCGTTGATTGTCGAGGTCGGCATCTTCTTTGACATTCTCATTGCCGTCCTCATCCTCGGCGTCTTTGTGTTCCGCATCAACAAAACATTCGAGTCCATCAGCATTGATTCACTCAGGAGCCTCCGGCATTGAGCACAATCCTGTTTGCCCTGCTCCTCGGTCTGCCCCTCGCAGGTACCCTGATATGTGCAGTGTTCCGGAGGCGCCGCGTACTGGAGACGGTGACCATAACCGTGTCCGGGCTGACGTTTCTGGCTGCGCTCTGGCTGATATCGACGGTGATGCACGGCATCACGCTCAGCTCCCCCGAGGGCTGGTGGTTTGCCGATGGACTCTCGGCCTACATCGCAGTCATTGTCACCGGCAGCACGTTTGTCGTTGCCGTGTATTCGGCCGGCTACCTCCGCCGTCAGATCCGGGCGCGGAAAGTCAATGGTCAGCAGCTCTGGCTCTATTATCTCTTGCTCCAGGCGTTTCTGTTCACGATGATGCTTGTTGTGCTTTCCAACAACCTGGGATTTCTCTGGATAGGGTCCGAGGCGAGCACGCTCGCAACGGCATTTCTCGTCGCGTTCTACGAACGGGAAGGTTCGATCGAAGCCGCCTGGAAATATGTCATCATCTGCTCGGTGGGCATCGCCCTTGCGCTCTTCGGGATCATCCTGACATATTTCTCCGCACTCCATGTGGTCCCGGCTTCCGGCAGTGCTCTGAACTGGTCATCCCTTATACAGGTCGCCACAAGCCTCGATCCGGGGGTGCTGAAGCTGGCGTTTATCTTTGTTCTCGTGGGGTTCGGCACAAAAGCAGGGCTGGCGCCGATGCACACATGGAAACCGGATGCCTACAGCCAGGCACCAGCCCCGATCAGCGCCCTGATGGCCGCNNTCGACGCTGTTCATGATCTTCGGGCTCGTCTCCATGTGCGTAGCGGTGCCGTTTATCCTGCTGCAGAAGGAATTCAAGAGGCTGCTCGCCTATTCCAGCGTGGAACATGTGGGTATCATCATCTTCGCCATCGGGATCGGGACGCCGCTGGCATATGCCGGAGCGCTTCTGCATGTGCTCAATAACGCCATCGCCAAGATGGTGCTGTTCCTGACAGCCGGCAATATCCGGCTCGCCTACCGCACACGGTTCATGCGTAAAGTCTCCGGGGCAATCAAGGTCATCCCGGTGTCGGCAACGCTGTTGATGGTGGGGGTGTTTGCTATCACCGGCTGGCCGCCGTTCGGCGTGTTTGTGAGCGAATTCACCATCGTCAGCGCCGGGTTCTCGAGCGGAAACGTGGTCGCTGCGGTCTTGTTGCTCGGAGTTCTCGCCGCCGTCTTCATCGGATTCATCTACCATACGTCGCGGATCGTATTCGGCGAACCGCACATGCCCGTGCACGGCGGCGAGGCAGATACGGTGTCTCTCCTGCTTTTGGGCGCCCTCCTCGCGGCACTGCTGGTGCTCGGGGTGGCCCTTCCTGCACCTCTCCGCCAATGCATTCAGAATGCGGCAGCCGTCCTGAAGGGATGACCGGAATGACCAAACGGCAAGAGTATATCGCGCTGCTTCAAAAGTCCTTGAGTGAAAAGCTCCACATCAGGGAAGCGGTCGCACCCAACGAGATCATCCTTGCGTTGCGGCCCGAATGGATGAGCGCTCTCCCGGAGGTCTGCGCACTGCTCAGCAAGTCGTTCAAAGCACATTTCACGACTCTCGTGGCAAACGATGAACGCTCGCTGAATGGCGATTTCTCGCTCTATTACGTCTTCTCGGTCCCGGCAGACGACCTCTTTCTGGTTCTGCAGGTTCCCGTCGACCATCGCCACATGGAAGTGCCGTCGGTGAGTCCGATCATCGAAAGCACAAACTGGTTCGAACGTGAAGTGAAGGATTGGTACGGCATCATCGCATTCCCGAACATCTACCGGCTCGCGACCCACCCCGACTGGCCCGAGGATACGCACCAGATGGTGAAGGATTTTGACCCGGGCACGCACGTCCCCAGGGTCCGCGGCTCCTTCGATTTCCAACCGGTCGCCGGGGAAGGCGTGTTCGAAATCCCGGTCGGACCGGTTCACGCCGGGATCATCGAGCCGGGACACTTCCGGTTCAGTGTCGCCGGCGAACCGATCATCCATCTGGATGTCCAGCTGTTCTATACCCACAAGGGCACCGAGAAGATTGCAGAGGGGAAAACGGCCCGGCATGGGGTGTTTCTCGCCGAGCGGATTTCCGGGGATACGTCCTTCGCCCACGCCGTCGCGTTCTGCCACGCCGTGGAGCGCCTGAGCGCGTGTGACATCCCGCGGCGCGCGATCGTCATCCGCACCATACTCCTGGAGCTCGAACGGCTGTACAACCATATCGGAGATATCGGTTCGATATTACTGGACGTGGGATTTGCCGTCGGCGCCGCAGCCGCCTTCGAACTCAAGGAACGGTTTCTGCATCTGAACGAGATGCTTACCGGAAGCAGGCTGTTGCGTGGGATCGCCGCAATCGGCGGCGTGCGCAGGGATCCGGAAGACACCACGGCACGACGCCATGCNNACGGGAATCGCCGGCAGAGCCTCAGGTATCGATCGTGATTTCCGGAGGGACCATCCCCATTGCGCCTATCCCTTTCTGCACTTCACTGTGGCTTCACGTCCGGAAGGCGACGTGCTCGCACGGATGAATGTCCGCATCGAGGAGGTGCGCGAATCGTTTTCCCTTCTCGCACAGCTGCAGCATCAGCATCTCGGCGAATCGATCCTGGCAGGTCTGGCGGGCATTCCCCCGTGGCAGCATGCCCTCGGGTACGTAGAGGGCTGGAGGGGGGAAATCGTCCACTGGGTCATGACCGGCAGCGACGGCACCATCTACCGATGGAAAATCACCGATCCTTCATTCCATAACTGGCGGGCACTGCCCGTGGCGGTGCGTAACAACATTGTGCCGGATTTTCCGGTCATCAACAAGAGTTTCAACCTGTCCTATGCAGGCAATGATCGCTGATTCCGGAATACGCGCGGATGGACTATGCTGAAAATTCTCAAGCAAGCACTTGCCGGTGGCATTGCGACGCAGGCGTATCCCGACGTAATCGATCCCCCGCCCGATGGGTTTCGCGGCAAACCTGTCATTGAGTTCACCCGATGCACGGCATGCGATGCGTGCGCACAGGCGTGTCCCACCACAGCGATAACCATGCGCCCTGATGGAGAAGACGGATCTTCACGGGAATTGTCTCTGAATTACGGCGATTGTATCTTCTGCGGAGAGTGCGAAGCGGCGTGCCCCGACGCAATCCACCTGACCAAAGAGTTCCAGCTGGCGACGACCGACAAAGGAACATTAACCACGCGGGCCCTTTTTACGCGGACCGCCGGAAATGATTACCGCTTTGCCGCGCTTCGCGCAGTCTCACCGACAGCCGATACCGCAGTTACAGAGCTCGGCAAGGAACTCAAGAGGAAGATCAGCACCCTGCTGGGCCGGTCGCTCAATATCCGCGAAGTGGATGCCGGTTCGTGTAACGGATGTGAAGTGGAAATTACCGCCTTGAACAACCCCGTACACGATATAGAACGATTCGGCGTGCAGTTTGTCGCCTCTCCCCGGCACGCGGACATGCTCCTGGTGACCGGACCGGTGACCCGCAACATGGAAATCGCCCTGAGGCAGACTTACGAAGCAACACCTGATCCACGAATCGTTGTTGCCGTCGGGGCCTGCGCGATCGGCGGTGGGATCTTCGGCTCAAGCTACGCTTCCTGCGGCGGCGTCGACGCGGTGATCCCTGTCGACGTGTTCATTCCAGGCTGCCCTCCGCGACCGGAAGCTTTGCTCCACGGCATGTTGATCGCGATCGATCGATTTCCGGGGAATCACTGAGCCAGGTCTCTTACGCCCTGTCCGCACAGGACCCGGTCGTTATGATCATGCCGCTTCTGTTGACTCTTCCCCGCTTTGCTGGTAGATTCTGTGAGTCAAACATCACCTGGACACATGGATCACCTGAAGACAGAGCTCACGTTCCCAATTCAAGGCTTGACCTACCGGGATCTCTATAACCCCGAAAAACTCGCCGAACTCACTTCGGCGTTCCTGGATACTTTGCAATCGGCTGACCCGGAACTTTCCGACCGGTTTGCAGCCTACCGAGACCAGAAAGGCCGGGGCTTCTCCGAAATCGAGGTATCCGCAATCCTCACCCGGACCGCCCCTCATCTCAGCGCGTTTCTCGGATGGCTGTTTGGCATCGAGGATCCACTGAAGGAGCTTCGACTCAGGACCGACCGGGAATCGGTCATCTTTCGCTTTAAGAAGGAATTCGTCACGCGGAGGGCGCTCAGGAATATTGATTCCGCGCAGGCGGCCGGTTTTGACTTTGAAGCCCTCTCCGGACAGGTTAACGCGCTGCGCCGTGAATTCACCGGCGTTCCACGGGACGATTTCGAACTCGAAATCGCCGCTATCACGATGGAACTGCTTGAGCACGAGCGCTTTGTGAAAACAGGTTTGCCGGAATCCTCGCGACGTTTTGTCCGTTCCCTGCGCGAACGGCTGTCATCTGCGCAGGAGTTGGCACCTCTTGCCGCAGGGGTCCACGACGACACGCTGCCCGGCTTCCTCGGCACCCTCACGGCCATGCTGGAGCGGTGGGTCGCAGCGGCCTATCATTCGCAGTACAAAGCGACGCGCGCATGGGTCGCATTCCGCATCCCGAAGTACCTTGACTTCTCACACCTTGTGGATATTCACTCCTCCCCGGACCACGCACCCCACTCCCTGGCCGGCTCGGAAGAACATCTGCGGAGACGTGATGGCTTTGATTTGACCGACCCGCGGTATTCGGCGCGCGAGGCGCAAAGCGAGGTGGAGTATTGCATTTTCTGCCACGAACGGAACAAGGATTCGTGTTCGAAAGGGCTGCACGACGGCGCCAGGGCCCGCACTAACCCGCTTGGATCCGCTCTTAACGGCTGCCCCCTCGGCCAGAAGATCTCTGAATCCCACGCGCTCAAAGAGCAAGGCGACTCGCTCGCGGCGCTCGCGGTGATCATGATCGACAATCCCCTGCTCCCTGGCACGGGACACCGCATATGCAACGATTGCATGAAGGCATGCATTTATCAAAAACAGGAACCGGTGAACATCCCGCAGGTTGAGACGCGCATTCTCACGGACATTCTTGCCCTCCCCTGGGGCTTGGAGATCTACGCCCTTCTTACCCGGTGGAATCCGCTGAACGCCCAGCGCCCCCACGCGTTGCCCTACAACGGCATGAATATTCTCGTCACCGGCCTCGGCCCGGCAGGATACACACTCGCCCACTATTTCCTGAATGAAGGCTTCGGCGTTGTCGGGATCGACGGGCTGAAGATTGAGCCGTTGCCTGCATCACTCCTGGGGGATGAACCCGTACCTATCCGCGATTATGCCACCATCCGCAGGAACCTGAGCGACAGAGTCCTGGCCGGATTCGGCGGGGTGTCGGAATACGGCATCACCGTACGCTGGGACAAGAACTTCCTGACAGTGTTGTATCTGACGCTCATGCGCCGGAAGCACTTCCGTGTGTATGACGGCATCCGCCTTGGCGGCACGTTGAGCATCGAAGACGCCTGGACGTACGGTTTTGATCACGTGTGCCTGGCGACGGGGGCCGGCAAGCCGACCTTCGTGGCCATGAAGAATAACTTGATCTGCGGCATCAGGAAGGCAAGTGATTTCCTGATGGCCCTTCAACTGACCGGCGCAGGCAAAAAGGATTCCATGGCAAACCTGCAGGTCCAGCTCCCCGCACTGGTCATCGGCGGCGGCCTCACGGCAATTGACACAGCGACCGAGCTGATGGCATACTATCCTGTTCAGGTCTCCAAGATCAAGCACCGCTACGACATCCTCGCCGCACAGTATGGGTCTGCAGCGGTCGAACACATGTATTCCGGGGAAGAGCTGGATCGCCTGCGGGTCTTTCTTACGCATGCGGAAGAGATTGATGCGGAACGCATCCGCGCCGCTTCCGCAGGCGAACAACCCAATTTCGTCCCGCTTCTGCGGAAGTGGGGGGGAGTGCATATCTGTTACCGGAAGGGCCTTGTAGACTCTCCCGCATACCGCCTGAATCACGAAGAGGTCATCAAGGCTCTGGAAGAAGGAATCACGTTCGTCGAAAATATGAGCCCGTTGGAGGCCGTGCCCGACGCCACCGGTGCCGTCCGGGAGATGGTGTTTGCCGAGCAGGCAAACAGCGAAGGAAAATGGCGGAGCACCGGAGCAACGGTGCGCATGCAGGCACATACCGTGATGGTTGCCGCCGGCACCGTTCCCAACGTCATGTACGAAATTGAACATCCCGGCACCTTCGCCCTCGACAAACGGAACGAGTTCTTTCAGACGCACACCATCAGCCCGGAAGACGGGAGTCAACACCCCACGCACGATCCCGGCACAACGGGGTTCTTTACCTCGTATGACCGGAACGGCATGTATGTCTCCTTCTACGGTGATAACCACCCTGAGTTCGCGGGCAATGTCGTCAAGGCAATGGCCTCGTCGCGCGAGGGATACCTGGCGGTGCTCGAAGTTCTCGCCGGCACACTGCGGGAGAGGCTGAACGAAGATGCGGGGACGAGATCTCTGCGCTGGACAACCCTCATCGGGACGCTTGACGCTGATTTGCGGGCGGAGGTGGTCCGGGTGAACCGGCTGACGCCAACGATTACGGAAATTGTCGTACGGGCCCCGAAAGCTGCCCGGGAATTCCGTCCGGGCCAGTTCTACCGTTTCCAGTCATACGAGGTCGATTCCCCCCGGATCGACGGGACCCTCGTGATGATGGAGGGGATCGCACTGACCGGAGCATGGGTTGTCCCGCACGAGGGCCTGATCGGGTTGATTACGCTCGAGGTGGGTGCCAGCTCCCGCATGTGTGCCCTTCTCTCACCGGGGCAGCGGGTCGTGCTGATGGGACCGACGGGCACACCGACGGAGATTCCCGAGAACACCACCGTCCTGTTGCTGGGTGGCGGACTCGGCAACGCCGTGCAATTCTCCATCGCAAAGGCCTGCAAAGCGCGCGGCAACCGCGTGATCTATTTCGC